>JBEVIF010000204.1:0-4422 GCA_040510795.1 Acidimicrobiia bacterium | reverse complement strand
TCTCGTCGGCAAGGAGAAACGCCTCGGTCGGGTCATGGGTGATGACGAGGCGGGGACCGGGAAAGTCGGCGAGGTGCCGGGCAAGCACCCTGCGAAGCTCCACGCGGGTGGTCACGTCGAGGGCGGCGAGCGGCTCGTCGAGGAGCAGGAGGTCCGGATCGATGACCAGAGCCCGGGCCAGGGCGACGCGCTGTGCCTGACCGCCTGAGAGCTGTGGCGGCTTTCTTCGCTCGAGACCAGTGAGATCGAGACGTTCTAGCCAGCCTCCGGCTCGCTCCATCGCCTCGTTACGGTTCACACCGCGGCTCCGCAATCCGAACGCGACATTTTCCATGACCGTCATATGCGGGAACAACAGATAGTCCTGGAAGACGACACCGATACGACGGGCTTCCGCGGGGACCAGGACCTCGGCCGCGGGATGGTCGAGAGTGATGCCGGCGAGACCGATCCGCCCCGACTCGATCGGCAACAGACCCGCAATCGCCGCCACCGCGGTCGATTTTCCCGCTCCGTTCGGGCCGAGGAGGGCCACGGTCCTCCCTGCCGGAATGGAAAGACTCAAGTCGATCTGAAAGGAATCTCCCCGGCGCAGCCCGAAGTCGGCTTCCAGCCCCGGCCCTAGAGCGCCTTCCACCATCGCTCCCGGAGGCCGACCAGGACAGCCAGCGAGACCACCACCATCACCAGACTCAAGGCCACCGCCGTGTCACGATCACTCTCCAGGGCGACGAAAACGGCCAAAGGCAGAGTCTGGGTCCGTCCCTGGAGATTTCCGGCAAAGGTGATCGTCGCCCCGAATTCACCGAAGGCCCGGGCCCATGTCAACACAAGGCCGGCAACCAACGAGGGTCCGATCATGGGCAACGTGACCCGGCGCAGTACGGTCCAACGACTGGCGCCCAGACTGGCCGCGGCCCCCTCGTACCGCTGATCGAGATTCCGGAGGGCGGCTTCGACGGTGATCACGAGAAACGGCATGGCGACGAAGGTGTTCGCCACCACCACGCCCCAGGTAGAGAAAGGGAGCAGCAGACCGGTGGCCTGTTCGAGACTCTCCCCCACCAGGCCACGACGCCCCAATGCGAAGAGAAGTGCGGCACCACCCACGACCGGGGGCAATACCAGCGGCAACGTCACCAGTCCGCGAACCAGCGGTCGCCCGCGGAAGTCGAGACGGGCCATCATCCACGCCAGTGGGATCCCCACCACCACCGCAATTGCCGTCGCCATCAGGGAGGTCACCATTGACAGCCGCAGGGCATCGGTCACCACGTCGCTGGCGAGCAGCGCCGGGAGGTCTGACCAAGGCACTCGAGCAAGCAGTCCCACAAAGGGCACGACGAACATGGCCAAACCAATGGACCCCAGAACCACCAGGAGGACCGGCGGACGCCGTGTGCGTAGGCCCAACGACCCGTCAGCCTTCAAGGTGACGTGAATCCATAACTGGTCAGGATCGCCTGTCCTTCCTCGGAAAGCACGAACTCCACCCAGGCCGGCGCCCCGTCGGGGTTCGGCGCACCGGCCAAGGTCGCGATCCGGTACTCGGCGACGATGTTCACCTCGGCCGGAATCTCAAGTCCTTCGACACTCCCAGAGGCGGATAGGACATCCGTCACATAGGTGATCCCGGCATCGAGCTCACCTGCCTCGATTTTGGTGAGAAGAGCTCGGACATCCGGCTCATTGGTGTCGACAGATGGAACCACCCCGGCTTTCGCCAGGGCCTGGCGTCCGAAGTCTCCACATGGGACGTCTTCGGCGCAGAGCCCGATCAACAACTCCTCCCTGGCGAAGTCCTCCAGGCTTGTCACCTCCGCAGGATTGGCGGTCGGAACCGCGATCTGGAGCGAATTGGTGGCGAAGATCTCGGCTTCTCCCGATATCTCTCCGGCCTCCGCCACTTGGTCCATGTTGGATGTATTGGCCGAAGCGAACACATCGGCAGGGGCGCCCTCCAGGATCTGCTCTCGGAGGGCAGAGCTCGATCCGAGGTTCAACACGACGTCGACGTCGGGGTTGGCGTCCTCGAAAGCTGACTCCATGTCGGCAAAAGCGTCGGTCAATGACGCAGCCGCCGAAACCAGCAGCTCGCCTTCGACCGACGAACCGTCGCAGGCGATGACCGTGCCAAGGACAAAGGTGGCGACAAGCAGGCGGGCGGCGTTCTTCATGGCTTTCTTTAGTCTCACTGTGACTAGTTTGCGACCCTACTCTCATGGTCATGCGCGAGTTCGAGCCATCACTCACCGAGTACGCGGTGCTCGGTCTGCTCGCCGGCGGCCCCACACACGGCTTCGCCATCTCCAAGACACTTCAACCCGACACCGAAGTCGGGCGCGTGATCACGGTGAGGAGACCCTTGGTGTACAGGGCCCTCGATCGTCTGGTCGATGCCGGCCTAGCCGTGCCGGCCCACACCGAGCCAGGAGCGGCCGGTCCAAATCGTGTCATTCACCGCCTCACCCGCGCGGGGAGGCGCCGCCTCGATTCGTGGCTCGCCAGCCCAGTCAGTCACGTAAGGGACATGAGGATCGAGTTCCAGCTCAAGCTGGCCCTCCTCCAGCGGCTAGGAAGGTCTCCGTTGCAACTCGTGATCGCCCAGCGTGAGACTCTCGATCCGACACTGGCCGCTCTCGAGGTTCCCTCCTCCGACACGGTCGACCATCTCGAGCTGTGGCGCCGTCATAACGCGGTAGCCGCGGACTCCTACCTGGAGAGTCTCGAAAGGCGTTACTCGGGCTGATCGCAGTGGAAATGGGGTGTTCACCCGATGTCACGACCCGATCCTTTTCGGCATTGTGAACGACATGGAGCCGACGACACGTCCGGGCGGGGGATACGTCCTGTTTGCCGCAGCTGTAACCCTCGGGGGAAGCAACTTCTTGGCCGTTCGCCTCAGCAACCGTGAACTCGACCCCTTCTGGGGAGCCGGCCTCCGATTCACCCTGGCCTCACTGATATTCGTCGTCATAGTGGTGGCATTGCGCTTGCCTTGGCCCCGGGGCCGGCAGCTCATGCTCACAATCGCCAATGGCCTGCTTGGCATCTCGATCTTCTACGCACTCATGTATTGGGCTCTCGTCCGGGTCACAGCGGGAACGGCCACGATCGTTCTGGCGCTGGTCCCGCTGGTGACATTGCTCCTTGCCTCGGCGCAACGACTCGAACGTCTCAGTGCGAGAGCGGTCGGAGGGTCGTTACTGGCCGTAGTCGGGATCACCTGGATGGCGATCGGGCCAGGGCAGGTAACGCTTTCGCTTATACCATTGCTCGCCCTTCTGGGAGCGACGGTGTGCGCGGGTGAGAGCGTCATCGTCGCCAAGATGATCTCGGCGAATCACCCAGCGGTCACCAACGCCGTCTCCCTGGCCACCGGCGCCGCCACCCTGCTTGCGTTCTCGGCTTTGAACGGAGAACATTGGGCGCTGCCTGCCCAGAGCGAAGTCGCCTGGGCGCTGGTGTATCTCGTGACTGCCGGCTCGGTCGGGTTGTTCGCCTTGGTCCTCTTGGTGGCGAGGCGGTGGACCGCCTCGGCGACGGCCTACATGTTCGTGTTGTTCCCGGTCGTCACGATGGTGCTCGGCGCTCTCCTCATCGACGAGCCGATCACGGTGGCCGGCACGATCGGTGCTCTCGTTGTGATGGCCGGCGTGTGGTTCGGGATCTCCCCCGACTCCAGGCGATCCAACGTGGCACGGCCGGTCGCCAACACGACCGCCGTCCTCGACCCTGGCTGATCCGGAAAATCCACCCGCGTAGGGTCGGCGCATGGCCTTCGCCGAAGCGAAGCTGCCCTTGACGGAGTTGCTCGGGTCGCTTTCACTCGCCACCGATCTCGGCACGGGCCAGCCCCAGGGCCATGGTCTAAGCACCAGCCTCCTGGCGGTCGAAGTGGCGCGGGAGTTGGGGTGCGACGACCCTCAATTGCGACACGTCCAGCAGGTCTCTCTGATCCGCTTTCTCGGCTGCACGTCGGACTCCAGCGACACTGCACGCATGTCGGGGGGTGACGATCTCTCCTTCATGAAGGGGTTCTCCCCGGCTCATATGGGTACCAAGGGTGAAGCGATGCGCGCCATTATCCGCTCGGTCGGCTCCGGAGAGTCAGCGCCGCGACGCGCGCGCCTGATCGGAGCCGCCCTGACCCACCCCGCCTCCGACGCCGGCGGTCTCGCTGCTCATTGTGAGGTTGGCGCGATGCTGGCTCGGCGTCTCGGCCTCGACGCGGAGGTGATCGTCGCACTCGAGCACGCATACGAACGATGGGACGGGACCGGTGACCCGGCCCATCTGGAGGGCGAAGAGATCCCGCTCGAGACGAGGATCGCGGTTGTCGCCCGCGATGCTGATCTGTTTGCCCGGCGCGGTGACAACGTTGTCGAGGTCCTGCGGGAGCGTCGTGGAAAGGCCTATGAC
>JBEVIF010000203.1:0-3268 GCA_040510795.1 Acidimicrobiia bacterium | reverse complement strand
GACCGTCGAGGAGATGGAAGAGGCTCTCGCCGGCGAGAGCGCCGGGGTCTAGACCCTCGCCGGTTCGTGAAATCGGGCGGTGGATAAGCTCTCCGCCGGCATGCTCACCCTGATCAGCCCGGACGGGACCGTTGGCGATCGTCTCCCCATCACCCTCGAGGAGATGCGCCGGCTGTATTCCGATATGGTCGAGGCCCGCACCTATGACCACAAATGCATGGCCATGCAGCGACAGGGCCGGCTGGCCACGTATGCCCCCTTCGAGGGCCAGGAAGCGGCCCAGATCGGGGCGGCGGCAGCTCTGCGACCAGACGACTGGGTAGCGGCCACATATCGGGATGCAGCGCTCATGTGGCGGGCCGGGTACCCGTGGAGCCTTCTCGTGGCGGGACGGACCGGCGACGAGCGGGGCGGGCAGGCCCCGGATGGGGTCAACGTGCTTCCGCCTTCGATAACCGTCGGCGGTCACATGATCCATGCCGTAGGGCTCGCCTGGGCCGAGGCGCTCAGGGGCTCTGACCGGGTTGCACTGACCTCGTTCGGCGACGGCGCCACCTCCGAAGGCGATTTTCACGAGGCGATGAATTTCGCTGCCGTCTTCAACACGCCGACCGTCTTCCTCTGCCAGAACAACGGCTTCGCTATCTCCTACCCCCGAGCCGAGCAGACCCGTTCCGAGTCGATTGCCATGAAGGCGGAGGGATACGGCATGCCTGGCGTCCTTGTTGATGGGAACGACGTCGCCGCCGTGTTCGAAGTCGTGAGTGAGGCGGTCGCCAGGGCACGAAACGGGGAGGGGCCGACCCTCATCGAAGCGGTGACCTACCGACTCGGCCCTCACACCACGGCCGACGATCCGAGCCGCTACCGCGACGAGGACGAGGGCGTGGAGTGGCGTGAGAAGGATCCCCTCGAACGGGTGCGTCTCCTCCTCGACAGGGCCGGCGGCTGGACCCCCGAATGGCAGACAGTGCTACAGACGCGAGCAGCGGACGTGATCGAGGAGGCGGTGGCGACGGCGGAGGCGCTGCCCCAGCCGACCGCCGAGGAGATGCTGCTGCGCATGTACGAGCAGCCGACGTCGCCTATCGAGTCTCAGCTGGGGGAGATCGGCTCATGAGCGAGCTGACCCTGGCCCAGTCCCTCAACGGGGCGCTGGCGACAGCGCTCGAATCCGACGAGCGTGTGGTGTTGCTCGGCGAGGACATCGGTCGGACCGGGGGAGTGTTCAGGATCACCGACGGCTTGCGGGACAAATACGGGGAGGACCGGGTGTTCGACACCCCGGTGGCGGAGTCCGGGATAGTCGGAGCGGCATTCGGCATGGCAATCGCCGGGATGCGCCCCGTGGCCGAGCTCCAGTTCCTCGGTTTCTCCTATCCGGCATACGACCAGATCATCAACCACGTCGCCCGTATCCGGAACCGCTCCAACCACCGTTTCACCGCTCCGTTGGTTATACGAGTCCCCTTCGGTGGCGGCATCGGAGCCGCCGAACATCATTCCGAGTCGACTGAAGCGATATACGCCCACATCCCGGGTCTCAAGGTGGTGGTCCCGTCGACTCCGTCCGACGCTCGCGGTTTGCTTCTGGCCGCCATCGAAGACCCCGACCCGGTGCTCTTCCTCGAGCCCATCCGTCTCTACCGGGCGGTCAAGGAAGAAGTCCCCGAGTTGTACTACACGACAGAGATCGGCCCACTGCGGGTCGAGCGCGAAGGTGACGACATCACTGTGGTGTCTTGGGGGGCGATGATGAAAGAGGCGCGGGCGGCAGCGGCCCGTCTCGAGGAGTCCGGAGTATCGGTGGAGGTACTCGACTTGCGCACCCTCTCTCCGATCGACGCCGATGGCATTGCCCGCTCGGCGACCAAGACGGGGCGGGTGGTAGTGGTCCATGAAGCCCCCCGGACCGCAGGCATGGGGGCGGAAGTGGCCGCAATCGTCCAGGAGCGCGCCCTCTATTCGCTCACGGCGCCGGTGCGTCGAGTCACAGGCTGGGACACCGTCTTCCCGCTGAAGCGATCCGAGGGCCATTACCTTCCGACTGTGGATCGGATCGTGCGGGTGGCACAAGAGACTCTGGAGGCCTGATGGCGAGGGAATTCCTCCTGCCAGACATCGGCGAGGGCCTCACCGAGGCAGAGATCGTGCGGTGGCTCGTCCCCGAGGGGGGACATGTCGAGGCCGACCAACCCGTGGTCGAGGTCGAGACCGACAAGGCCGTAGTCGAGATCCCCTCTCCGTATGCCGGCACAGTCCTTCGTCACGGCGGGGTCGAGGGGGAGACGATTCGGGTCGGGTCGGTGCTTGTCGTCATCGGTGAGGAAGGGGAGGTCGCCACCTCAACCGACTCCACCTCCGAGCGAGAGCCGACTCACACCGCGCCGCCCCTCGGCGGCAGCCTCAGCGAGGAAGCAGAGGTGCTCTCCCCGGTCGGATCGGCCGGAGCAGGGGAAAGGACCAAAGAAGTCAAGGCGCTTCCCATAGTGCGCAAGCTGGCCAGGGAAATGGAGGTGGATCTCGGACAGGTGCGCGGGTCAGGCCCCGAGGGCAGAGTCACCCGAGAGGACGTGCTGGCGGCCGCTCCATCGGCAACGGAAGCAGCGGCACCCAACGAGGGATCTACCCCGCAGGAAGGGACCGAGTCGCCCTCGGAGGATTCCGGTGAGGACGAGCGTCGCCCTTTGTCCCGGTTGCGCCGAACCATTGCCTCCAACATGGCGAGAAGCTGGGCCGAGATACCCCACGTCACCACTTTCGACGAGGTGGATGCGACGAGGCTCGTGGAGATTCGATCCGCCCTCAGCGCACGTCACGAGGTGAAACTCCCGATGGAGGCGCTGGTTATCAAGGCAGTCATACCGGCCCTCGAGGCCTTTCCCGACTTCAACGCCACCCTCGACGGCGACGACCTGATCGTCCATGGCGCCCATCACATCGGGATCGCGGTCGACACACCCGATGGGCTTCTTGTGGCAGTTGTACGCGACGCCGCGGCCCTCGCGGTCCTCGACATTGCCTCTGAGGTTCGGCGTCTCGGAGAAGGTGCACGGGAAAGGTCACTCGCCCCCGACGAGCTGACCGGCCAGACCTTCACGGTTTCCAACATCGGGGCCGTGGGTGGAGGTCAGGGGACTCCGATCGTTCCGTACGGCACGACCGCGATCCTCTCGGTGGGCCGCGCCCGGGAGAAGGTCGTCGTGAGCAACGGAGATTTGGCAATTGCGCCCGTCATGCCCTTGTCGCTGTCCTACGACCACAGGGT
>JBEVIF010000202.1:0-6130 GCA_040510795.1 Acidimicrobiia bacterium | reverse complement strand
ACCGTCACGTCTGAGGGCCCCCTCCATCTGCAGCGCAAACTGGCCCGATCCGAGTTCCAGAAGCTCACAGAGGAGCTGTTGGAACGCACCAAGGGGCCATTCGAAGCAGCGGTCAAGGACTCCGGTATCGCCGTGGGGGACATCGACCATGTGGTGCTGGTCGGCGGCTCGACCCGCATGCCTGCCGTGCAAGAGCTCGTCAAGAGCCTCACCGGCAAGGATCCTCATCGCGGCGTCAACCCCGACGAAGTGGTCGCGGCCGGCGCTGCCATCCAGGCAGGCGTTCTCAAGGGCGACGTCAAGGACATCCTCCTGCTGGACGTGACACCGCTCACCCTGGGCATCGAGACCAAGGGTGGGGTGATGACTCGGATGATCGAGCGCAACACCACCATCCCGACCAAGAGGTCGGAGATCTTCACCACCGCGGAGAACAACCAGCCCGAAGTCGAGATCAATGTGCTCCAGGGCGAGCGGACGATGGTCGCCGACAACAAGAGCCTTGGGAAGTTCCGGCTGACCGGGATCCCGCCGGCTCCGATGGGGGTGCCCCAGATCGAGGTCACTTTTGACATCGATGCCAACGGGATAGTCAATGTCCACGCCAAGGACCTGGCCACCAGCAAAGAGCAAAAGATGACCATCACCGGCGGCACCGCATTGGCCCAGGACGACGTCGACCGCATGGTCAAGGACGCCGAGGCCTATGCCGAGGAAGACGCCAAGCGACGTGAGGCGGTGGAGACCCGCAACCAGGCCGACCAACTCGTCCATCAGACCGAGAAGCTCCTCGAGGAGCATGCCGAGAACATGAACGACGAGGAGAAGTCGTCTGTGGAAACCGCCCTCGGGGCACTCCGGCTGACCCTGGAGAACGAGGCCGCCGAGACCGGCGAGCTCAGGTCCAAGATGGATGAGCTGATCCAGGCCAGCCAAGCGATGGCGACCAGGCTCTACGAGCAGGCCGCCCAACAGAGCCAGGCCGCTGCAGCAGGCGACGAGACTGAAGGCAACAGCGACGATGACGTCGTTGAGGCCGAGATCATCGAAGATGATGAGGACGCCTAAGGCGTTCTCATCATCCGTACTTGGTATCCGGAACTTGGTACTTGGACATGAGTGATCAACCCGAGATCGTGGAAGCCGAAGTAGTCCAGGCCAAGGGCCCCACTGACGCCGCTGCCCTGGGCATCGACCTTCCCGAGGACCCGACGGAGGCGATCGAACTCCTGCTCGCCCATCTCGAGGAGTCGCGAGACGAGGCGACGTCGTATCTCGACGACCTGAGACGAGTGGCAGCGGACTTCGACAACTACCGCAAGCGCACCACTCGGGAACAGGCGGCCACCCTGGACCGCGCAGCCGAGCGCGTTGTCCGCGAGTTGATGCCAGTGCTGGACAGCTTCGACGCTGCCCTGGGCACGGCCGCCGAGACCGACACGGAGAGACTGTTGCTCTCCGGGATGATCAGCACCCGTGAGCAGCTCCTTGCGGCGCTGGAGAAGGAAGGTCTCGAAGTAGTGCCCAGCGTTGGCGAGCCCTTCGACCCCGAGATCCACGAGCCCGTAGGCGCCCCGGGCGGCACCGACGACCTCGTGGTGTCATCCGAGTTGCGCCGCGGCTATCGACTCCGTGACCGCGTCCTCCGGCCGGCCATGGTGATGCTGGAAGCACGAGAGTGAACCGGGACTGGGTCGACAAGGACTTCTACGAGATCCTCGGCGTCAATTCCGAGGCCACGGCCGACGAGATCAAGAAGGCCTATCGCAAACTGGCGCAGAAACATCATCCCGACGCCAATCCCGACAACGCGGATGCGGAGGAGAAGTTCAAAGAGATCTCCGAGGCTTACGCCACCCTCTCCAACGCCGAGCAGCGCAAGGAGTACGACCAGGTGCGCCGCATGGTCGAGACCGGTGGTTTCGCCGGGTATGGCAGCTCCGGTAGTGGCGGGTTTGGTGGCTTCGGCAGCCAACAGGTGCGGGTCGAAGACCTGTCCGACCTGCTCGGCGGCCTGGGTGGTATCGGCGACCTCTTCGGCTTCGGTTCGAGGGGGCGGGCGGGCCCGGCCCGGGGAGCCGACGCACAGGCTGACCTCTCTATCGGCTTCGACGACGCCGTGAGCGGGGTGACCACGACTTTGAACGTTCGTGGCGTCACCACGTGCTCCCACTGCAATGGGAATGGAGCGGAGCCGGGGACCCCGGTGACCACGTGCCCTACCTGCGGCGGTCAGGGTGTAGTCGCCCAGAATCAGGGCTTTTTCTCGTTCTCCCAGCCCTGCCCGCAATGTCGCGGAGCGGGTCGACTCGTCGAGACCCCATGCCAGGTGTGCCGGGGCAGCGGGACCGAGACCAGAACCCGCGAGGTGAAGGTGCGCATCCCGCCAGGTGTCCAGGACGGGAACACGCTTCGCATTCCGGGCAAGGGCGGCCCAGGACGCAGCGGTGGGCCGGCCGGCGATCTTCTGGTCAAGGTCCACGTCCAACCGAGCCAAACATTCGGCAGGAAGGGCAACGACCTGACACTGACCGTGCCCATCACATATCCCGAGGCGGTCCTCGGGACCAAGCTGGAAGTTCCAACGCTGAATGGCGGCGTCAAGCTCAAGGTGCCGGCGGGTACTCCGTCCGGGAAGACCTTCCGGGTTCGGGGCAAGGGCGTCACCCCCGACCGGGGCCGCACCGGCGACCTCCTGGTCACGGTTCAGGTCGCCGTGCCTTCCAAGGTGTCCAAAGAGGAGAAGAAGCTGCTCGAGGACCTGGCTGCGATCGAAACCGACGACGTCCGATCCCATCTGAGAACATGAGGCCAACATGACCGAGACGAGAAGGGCGGTGTTCGTCATCTCGGTAGCTGCCGAGCTGGCCGGGATGCATCCACAGACCCTGCGTATCTACGAGCGCAAGGGCCTGCTCGAGCCGGCGCGCACTCCTGGAGGCACCCGCCGCTACTCGCAGGAGGACATCGAACGGCTCCAGCTCATCCAGGAGTTGACCAGCCAGGGACTCAACCTCGAAGGCGTCCGACGGGTCCTCGCCCTCCAGCAGGAGAACCGCACCCTCAAGCGCAAGGTCGACAGACTGCGAGACAAACTCGATGATCTCGAGGAGGAGATGGAGCGCCGGGTAGACGAGGTCCATCGTTCATACCGCCACGACATCGTCCTTCGCTCCCAGCTGCGGCCCGTCATCGGCGATGACCGGTGAGGGCTGACTCCTTCGAGGGACCCGTCCGCGTCTTGGGAGGCGACGGCATCCTTCTCACGACCGGGTCGGCCAACCTCGTCATCGACGATGAGATGGGAGGCTGGAAGGGCACTCTGGAGACGCTCCGGGGAACAGCGGTCGCCGGCAAGGCCTTGGTCGTGGAGTTGGAGATCCCGGGCAACGGGCGGGGTCGCGCTCAGCTCACCCCAACCGGGGTGAACGGCGATAGGGCCGTCTCCGAGGTGGTCAGCCTCGGCCCACCCTTCTTCTAAGGCCGATTTTGGGGGCGGCCGCCGATTGTGAGGCCATTGGGGTCGGGTTCCTCGGCCAGCCGATCAATGCCCTGACCACGCTCGGTTTCGTCTTGGCGGGGATCATCGTCATCGCCCGGCGTCGGGACGGTGGATGGATCGGGATCGGGCTGATCGCCACCGGGATCGGGTCCCTCCTCTTCCACGGCCCAATGCCACCGGGCAACGAGTGGGCCCACGACGTGACGCTGGCCTGGTTGGTGACCATCGTGGCCGGATGGGGATCCCGGTGGGAGCGGTTCACCCATCTCCCCGCCCTGGCAGTCATCGGCGCTTCCTTCGCCCTGCTCCCGGTCATCGCCGACCCGCTGGCCATCGTGATGACCGTTGTTGCCGTGATCTCGATTCTTCGCCGCGATCGCCGCCCGGCCACGGTCGCACCCCTGTTGCTTCTGGCGGCGGCGGCGGTGTTCGGCCGTCTCGGTGCTACCGGCGGGCCCCTCTGCGACCCGGAATCCCTCTTCCAGCCGCATGCCGTCTGGCACCTCGGCGCGGCTACAGCAGTCGCCTTGTGGGCGCTGGCTAGGGTCGGCGGCCAGTCGCCAAGGAGCTAGTGATGGTCCAGGAGTTCAAGGACTTCATCAATCGAGGGAACCTCGTCGAAATCGCCGTCGCCTTCGTGATGGGCATCGCCTTCGCCGCAGTGATCACAAGTCTCACCAACGACGTCATCAACCCGATTATCGCCAAGATCTTCGATGTTCAAGACCTGGCCGAATGGATCGTCTGGGATATCCGGATCGGCGCGTTCCTGGCTGCGATCATCAACTTCCTCATCGTTGCCTTCGTCATGTTCTTCGTCGTCAAGGCCTACAACAGGATGAAGAGAGCCGACGAAGCCGACGACGAGCCGTCAGAGGACATCCTGCTGCTCAGGGAGATTCGGGACGGGATCGAGGCTCGCTAGGTACCTCACACTCTTGCCTTGTTGATTTCCGGGCGCCGCCGGGTATTATGCAGAGCATGGTACCCAAGAGTACCGGACAGAGTCGAAGTACCGGACAGGATCGTTCGACACAGCTCCTCCACGGGGTCCTCGACATGTGCCTCTTGTCGATCATTGAAGAGGAGGCGTCCTATGGCTACGAAATGGTCAGCAAGCTCCGAGACCGAGGGCTCCACCTGGCCAGCGAGGGGTCGATCTACCCACTCCTCTCCCGTCTCCAGAAGCAGGGCATGATCGAGAGCTACCTGGTGCAGAGCAGTGAGGGGCCGGCTCGCAAGTACTATCGGATGTCCAAGCCGGGCCGGGCCGCTCTCGAACAATGGCGCAACGATTGGACTGGCTTCAAGGACTCGGTGGATGAGGTCCTCAACGGGGGTGGCAGGTGACAGACGCCCGTACCATCGTCGACCGGATCGAGCGCTACTGGCTGGAGACTGGTGTGCCACGATCGTCGGTCACCGAGATGCGGGCAGAGCTCGAGCAACACCTCGCCCTGGCCGCGCAAGATGGCCGTAAGGTGAGCGAAGTCGTGGGGGACGACCCGGCCGCGTTCGCCGAGAGCTGGGCGGCGGCATACAGAGTTCGCCGTCATTCGACCGCCACCTGGAGCCAGGTGCAGACAGGTGAGGCGGAGGTGACACGCAAGACCAGGAGAGACCTGATCTTGTTTGGAGTCGGCATGGGTGCGGTGGTCGCCGCCGTCGCCGTTGCCGGACAAGGAGGTAACGACGTGGACAACGAGGTTTGGCGATGGTTGTGGACCATCTTCGCCGTCGTCATGGGGATCGGTGAGATCTTCACCGCGGGGTTCTTCCTCCTGCCATTCGCCATCGGTGCTGGCGCAGCCGCGATCCTGGCGTGGGCCGGCGCAGCCGTTGTCGCCCAATGGCTCGTGTTCTTTGGGGTCTCACTTTTCGCCCTCGCCTATCTACGTCGATTCATCACCCGGCAGGACGAAGGGGCCCAACCTCGAATCGGCGCCAACCGCTGGGTCGGCATGGAGGGAGTCGTCATCGCCGACATCGACCCGATCAGTGGTGACGGGATGGTCAAGGTGGAGCTTCAGGAGTGGAGGGCTCTCGCGCCACAGCCGGTGCCGGCCGGGCAGAAAATCGTCGTGACCGATGTACAGGGGACCCGTCTCGTCGTGGAGCCCTTGGAGACCGGGCAATGACCAAGCCAGGAATGGTTCATTTGAAAGGAGAGTCATGCAAGCTGTGATCGTCCTGTTCGCGGTGCTGGCGCTGGTGCTGATCCTCGTTGCCGCAGCCGGTTTCAGAGTGGTGCGCCCGTTCGAGAAAGGGCTCATCGAGTTCCTTGGCCGCTACCAGCGGACGGTGGACTCGGGTCTGCGTTGGGTGATGCCGTTCGTGAAGAGACTGACCAAGGTCGACATGCGGGAGCAGGTGGTCGATGTGCCCCCTCAGGAGGTGATCACCAAAGACAACGTGGTTGTGACCGTTGACGCGGTCATCTACTACGAGGCAACCGATCCGGTGAAGCTCCAGTACAACGTGGGCAACTTCATTCTGGCCGCCACCAAGCTCGCCCAGACCAACCTGAGAAACGTTGTCGGCGACCTCGACCTGGATTCGGCGCTCACCTCACGCGAGGTGATCAACGCCAAGCTGCGTCAGATCCTCGACGACGCCACCGATAAATGG
>JBEVIF010000201.1:0-6580 GCA_040510795.1 Acidimicrobiia bacterium | reverse complement strand
GTGATGAGAACGGTTCGGCTCCAACTGAAATCGTGGTTCACGCCGATCTCGACGCATTGACCTCGGTTCCGGAAACGACCGGGGTGGCCGAGATCGAAGGTGGTCCGGTCATCGCCAATGAGACCGCCCGCCGACTGTCCTGTGATCCGATCCTCCAATGTGCTGTCTACGACCACAGGAAAGTGTTGGGGATCGGCCGTCGTTCCCGGTTGATCCCTGCCTGGTTACGTCACCAGCTCTGGCATAGGGACGGGAACTGTCGATGGCCGGGCTGTCCCTTCAAAGGTTGGCTCCACGCCCATCACAAGACACATTGGGCCGATGGAGGACCAACCGACCTGGACAACCTGATCCTGTTATGTGGTTACCACCACCGGTTCCTCCATGAACACGGATGGAGTATCGAAGACGACGGACACGGCAAACCCGTGTTCCGGAAACCGAACGGACAGGTCTACCCACCCATCCGACCCGGACTCGACCCCCGCCTCCGAGAACTCGTCGGACAACGAACCTAGGGGCAACTGCCCCGGCCTCTAGACCTCTCCGATGTCTTCGTTCCACAGTTCAGGCCGGGCCTCGATGAACCCGGTCATCATGTCGACACATCGCTGGTCGTCGACCACGAGAACCTCGACGCTGTTGACTCTGAGCAGATCTTCGGCGCCGAGAAAGGTTCGATTCTCCCCGATCACGACCCTGGGGATCCCGTAGAGCAGGATCGCCCCGGTGCACATGGGGCACGGAGAGAGGGTGGTGTAGATCGTGGATCTCCGATACTCGGAGGCGACGAGTCGGCCGGCATTCTCCAGTGCATCCATCTCACCGTGGAGGATCGGGCTGCCCTTCTGAACCCGTCGGTTGTGCCCGCGACCCACGATCTGGTCGTCCAGTACGAGCACCGACCCGATCGGGATCCCGCCCTCGGCCAGACCCAGGCCGGCCTCGTCGATGGCGGCGTCGAGAAACGGGTCGGGCACGCGCCGATGCTACGTGCCCCACCCCGTAGATCGAGCAACCGGCTGGTTGCCATCTCTCTGACTAGATAGCCTTGGCACGGTGCGATTCGGCCTCAACTTCCCGAACTTCGGACCGTATGCGGAGCCCGGGTTGATGGTCGACCTTGCGGTTACCGCCGAGGAGGCGGGCTGGGACGGGTTCTTCGTCTGGGACCACATCGTCGTCGATGACGGCATGCCGGTGGCCGATCCGTGGGTGTTGCTCGGGGCGATCGGACAGGCCACGAGCAGAGTGCATATCGGCCCGATGGTGGCCGCCCTGCCCCGGCACCGCCCCTGGGAGGTGGCCCGGCGAGCTGTCACGCTGGATCGGCTGACCGAAGGGCGAGTGATCCTGGGTGTCGGTATCGGGTACTGGCCAGAGGTCGAGTTCGGCACTTTTGGCGATCCGACCGATGCCAGAAAACGCGCAGACATGCTGGACGAGGCTCTCACCATCATCCAGGCCGTGTGGTCGGCCGAGGCCTTCGACTTCGAAGGGGAGCACTACACGATCGCCGAAAACACATTCGCTCCTCGGCCACTAGGCAAGATCCCGATCTGGGTGGCCGGGATGTTGCCCAACCTCCGACCCCTGCGTCGTGCGGCACGCTTCGACGGTGTGGTTCCGATGCGGAGCGACGAGCAGCCGCTGGACCCCTCCGATGTGGCGATGATCGCCGGTTACGTCAAGATCCACAGACAGGGCGATGAGGCTTACGACGTGGTGATCGGTGGGCCGCCCACTGCCGACGTCAAGGCATTCGAGCAGGCGGGTGCCACCTGGCTTCTCAGCGGGCCTGACCTGGACGACGAGCCGGTTGAAGAGACGATCGCCTGGCTGCGGAGCGGTCCCCCGCAGCTGGGTTAGGAGGCGGGCAGGGCCTCGCCGGCGGCGAAGGCGTTCAGCACCGCGGTCGCCGCAGGATCGTCCCGCACCAGATACGACACCCCGCCCTCTTCTGCGCCGACGACGGGGAGGGTCATTGATTCGGTGACGCCGGCAGAGCGCATCGCCCACCCGGTCCCCGCCAGATCGAAGACGGTCAGGCCGGAGTCAGCGGTGAGATGAGAGCCAACGGCGGTCACCACGAGAGGACTGCGGACCAGACCCGAAGGTGACGACGCCGCAGCCATGATCTTGGTCAGGACCTCGCGCTGCCGGGCGGCACGAGCAACATCGCCCCCTCCCTGAGCCACCCACTCCCCATCTATTTGTTCCTCGTAACTGCGCGAGCGGGCGTACGCCAAAGCGGTCGCGCCATCGACTGTTTGCACGCCGGCGCCGATATCCAGCCCCGACTTGGCGTCGCGGGCCGGGTAGGGGATGTCGAGCTCGATACCACCCAATGCGTCGACGATCCCGGCGAACCCTCCGAACTCCACTTCGAGATAATGATTCGGCCGAACTCCGGTGGCGTTGGCGACTGTGTCCACGAGAAGATCGGGGCCACCGAAGGCATAGGCCGCGTTGACCTTGTTCACTCCCTGGCCAGGTATCTCGACCCTGAGGTCACGGGGTATCGACAGCAGCTGTCTCCGCCCATCCACCACCTGGGCCAGGATGATGACGTCGGCGCGGGCGCCGCTGAAGTCCCCGAAGCTCCCTTCCAGGTCGTCGGGAAGGTTCTCCCGGCTGTCGCTGCCAACGATGAGATAGACCCCGTCACCCGCTGCCAGCGAGGGCATCGGCCCGGCGTCTTCCATCTGAAAGTCCGCCAGGAAGGTGAGGGCGACCAGGGTTGCAGCTGCGAGAACCAGGAAGATGAGGAGCCGAATCGTCCATCGCTGGCCAGAGCTGTAGCGACCGCGGCGGGTTTTCGGCGGCGCAGGGCGAGGCGAGGTCCTGGTAGTGGGGTTGTGACTCATGACGATCGGCACCAACGTGCCGGGAAGACGGTAAACCTGACCTAACGGTTAGTCGCGTACTTCGGCACGCACCCCTTCCAACGACCCGAAGCCTCTCGTACCTTCGAGTCATGTACGCGGCAGCCACTTCGGTGGCCCTCGTGGGGGGAGAAGCGCGACCCGTCCGTGTCGAAGCCCATGTCGGACGTCAGAGCGAGGCCTTCAAACTCTCCGGTCTCCCGGACACCGCGGTGCGAGAGGCAAAAGACCGGGTTCGAGCCGCGGTCGCCTCGGCCGGAATCCGCTTTCCCAATCGGACGGTCACGGTGAACCTCGCTCCGGCCGACCTTCCCAAGGGAGGGACGGATTACGACCTCCCGATTGCCCTCGGAATCCTTGCAGCCAGCAAGGAGATCCCACCACTCCGCGACGCTGTCGTCGTCGGCGAACTTGCTCTCGACGGCGCTGTCAGAGCGGGATCCCACGCCTTCGGAGCCGGCGTGCTGAGTGCCAGGCAGAACGTGCCGTGCCTCGTCGCCACGGCCGTCGTCGGTGAGGCGGCATCAATCCCCGGGGCCACCGCGTATGGGGTCGCCAGCCTGGCGGACGCGGTGGACCTTCTCAGGGGAGGTCTGGGGACTGTGGAGCCGGCACGACCAGGTGCTCCAATGTCCGAGGAGCGGGCCTCAGACCTCGCCGATATCAGGGGCCAGCCGATTGCGAGGCGGGCACTCGAAGTGGCGGCAGCCGGCGGCCACCACCTGCTCATGCATGGCCCACCCGGATCTGGCAAGACCATGTTGGCCCGGCGGATCATCGGCATCCTCCCACCACTCGCAATCGCAGACGCGGTTGAGACGGCGATGCTTTGGTCTGCAGCGGGCCGGCGCCGCGGCCTGGTCGTCACTCCACCTTTTCGAGCTCCCCATCACACCGCCTCTAAGGCGGCACTCGTTGGCGGCGGAAGCGGCAATCCGGTCCCAGGCGAAGTGTCGCTAGCTCACAGGGGTGTGCTTTTCCTAGATGAGTTGGCCGAGTTTCCTCGCAGTCATCTCGACACGCTCCGCCAGCCGTTGGAGGAGGGTGTCGTATCCGTGGCCCGCCGGGGATCCTCCCTCGATTTCCCGGCTTCGTTTCAGCTCCTGGCTGCGACCAACCCGTGTCCCTGCGGATATTTCGGCGACGGCCGCCGGCCGTGTGAGTGTCGCCAGGCCATCCTGGGGCGGTATCGGTCCCGGATCTCCGGTCCACTCGTTGACCGATTCGACCTGATCGTCCGCGTGGGCCGGGTCGAGGCCACTGAGTACTCGGGGCCTAAAGGCGAGGCGAGCGCATCGGTCGCCCATCGGGTCGAGCAGGCGCGGGCCGCTCAGTTGGAACGGGGGCAGATCAACCGTTGTCTCGAAGCAGACGATGGGCGGGAATCGAAGGCAGCGCGCCGTCTGGTGGCCATGGCCGTCGGAAACGCAGTCCTCACCGCCCGAGGTGGTGACCGCGTCCGTCGAGTGGCCCGCACCATTGCCGACCTGGAAGGAGCAGACCAGGTCGAGGAGCACCACGTGGCCGAGGCCGTCGGCCTGCGCGGCGAGTGGCGGGATGAATGACCTGCGGGTGATCGCCCCGAACGGACCGGATTACCCCGTGGGCCTGCACGATCTGGAGGATCCCCCACGCCTCTATGTCCTTGGCGTCACCACGGCCGCCCCAGCCGTTGCGGTCGTGGGCACGAGGAAGTGCACGCGGTATGGCCTCAATCTGGCGGAAGCCTTCGGCCATGCCCTCTCCCGGGCGGGATGGACCACGGTGAGCGGTCTGGCCCGAGGGATCGACGCTGCTGCCCATCGCGGAACTCTCCAGAGTCAGGGCAGGGCGGTGGCGATTCTGGGGTCTGGCGTCGATGTCGTCTACCCGGCCGAGAACACCGATCTCTATCGGTCGATTCTGCGGGAGGGCGGGGCGATCATGTCCGAGTACCCACCGGGGACCAGGCCCGACCGCTGGCGCTTCCCGGCACGGAACCGGATCATTGCCGGCATTTCCTCGGCAGTCGTGGTGGTCGAGGCCGGGGTGAAGGGTGGGGCACTGATCACTGCGCGCCTGGCCGCCGAGATGGGACGTCCGGTCCTGGTGGTCCCTGGTGATGTCGACCGATCCGCCTCGGTCGGGTGCAACCTTCTGATACGCGACGGCGCACACCCGGTCCTCGGAGTGGACGACCTCCTAGCGGAGCTCGAGCTGATCCTCGGCAAGCCCCCCAACCAAACGCCCGTTCTCACGGGCATCATCCCGTCAACAGGTCTCGCCATGGACGATCTCCCCTCGATCTGGGGGTGCACTCCCGCCGAGGCCCTTGCCCGTCTCGCCAGGATGGAGATCGCGGGGGAGGCGCGCTGCGTAGGCGATGTGGTGCTCCCCGGCTCGGGTTGACCCGACCGGGGTTAGCTCCGCCAATAGCATCTGATCTTGTGAGGATCCCTCCGATGCCGGATTGGGCCGTCAGGCCCGTCGACGGATACCTCGATCGCATGCGTGATCAGAGAGAGCTCTCCCCACACACCCTCGAGGCCTACCGGCGCGACCTTGCACAGTTCTTCGCCTTCTGCGGGGACGAGGGGGTGGGCTCCATCGGTGCAGTGCGCCGACAACATGCTCGCCGATATCTCGGCTCCCTTTCCGTTCAGGGTTACTCGAAGAGGTCGATGACACGCAAGGCTTCTGCCGTTCGCTCCTTCTACACCGACGCCGGCCGCCGCAACTCGGCGACGGTCAACCCATTCGAGGGCGTCTCCCGACCCCGGCTCGACAGGCCGCTGCCCCATGCCATACCGAGCCGAACCCTGGTAAATGCCATCGAAACCATCGATCCCACGACCCCTGAAGGGCTTCGGGACCGTGCGCTGATCGACACCCTGTACTCGACCGGGCTCCGGGTCTCCGAGCTCGCTTCGCTTGCAGTCGACGACGTGGGCGGTGACATGGTCACCGTGGTCGGCAAGGGGAGGAAAACTCGTCGTGTCCCGATTGGCAGGCCCGCCCAGGAATCTGTCCGCCGTTATCTCGGTCAGGGGAGGCCAGAGCTGGCGGGGGCAGCCGCCGGGAACTCGCTGTGGGTGGGGCTGCGGGGCGGACCGCTGGGCACGCGTGGCATCCGATCGGTGGTCAGGAAGCGAGTCGCCACCTTCCCCCACGCCCTCCGGCATAGCTTCGCCACCCATCTCCTCGAAGGCGGCGCCGATCTTCGGTCGGTCCAGGACCTGCTCGGTCACACCGATCTGGCCACGACCCAGATCTACACTGCCGTCACCCGTCAGCACCTGAGAGGCACTTATGACCGAAGCCACCCGAGGGCCTGAGACCGGACAGGTCGATGCCCTGTGGGAGCGCTTCAAGGCATCGGCCGACGCCGATGCCCGTGAGCGATTGATCCTCCATTACTCGCCCCTGGTCAAGTACGTGGCGGGTCGGATCGGAGCCGGGCTGCCGCGCTCGGTCGACCAGAACGATCTCGCCAGCTACGGGCTGTTCGGTTTGATCGACGCCATCGACAAGTTCGAGCTCGAACGGGGCTTCAAGTTCGAGACCTATGCCATCAACCGCATCAGGGGAGCCATTCTCGACGAGCTCCGCGCCCTCGACTGGGTGCCACGCTCGGTGCGTTCCAGAGCTCGCCAAATCGAGACCGCCGTGGCCGAGTTGGAGCACACATTGCAACGGGCCCCGACGGACCAGGAGCT
>JBEVIF010000200.1:0-5051 GCA_040510795.1 Acidimicrobiia bacterium | reverse complement strand
AGGCGGCTCGGCTGTCGCCATCGCAATCTTTATCCCGACGCCCATCCTCAGGGACCCGAGCACGTGGGCGACCTCATCGGGCAGCTGCGGGTCGAACCTAAGGCGCTTCAACACCCCGAGCGGCGTTGCCAGCACCACAGCTGACGCGAGGAAGGCCTCATCGGCCGTCTCGAGTGTGACGTCGTGTTCCGTCTGGCGAATCGATACCGCCTCGACACCGAGCCGCACATCGAGGCCCGCGGCGAGAGCGTGGGCGAGACGGTCGTTGCCGCCCTCGACCCGGACGTATGACCCGTCATCTCCGATCCCGAACTCCTCGCCGATCTCGGCTGCCGCAATTGACTCCAGGAGGGCGCCGGCGGTCCCCTGGAGACGGTTTCGGAGGATTGACCCCGCCGGGCCGGTGTCACCCAGACCGTCGAGGACCTCCTCAGCACTCATCGAAGCCAGCCTCACCGGACCCATCTCCTGCATCCGGTCGGCGAGGAGACGGGCGAGACGCTCATGCTCCTCATCGGCGATGGGCGGCCCACCTACCGGATCGCGAGAGATGAAGTCCATCCCGGTGTCGATTAGCTCGAGCCCGAGCTCGTTGGCGAGACCCATCACCGCCGTCTGCGTTGTCGAGATCCACTCGCCGCCCAACTCGACGATCTCGCCATTGGGCATACGGTGCGACCAGAGACGTCCCCCGACCCGGTCTCTGGCCTCCAGGACGACAACGTCGATCCCTCGATCGACCAGGCGCCGAGCAGCTACGAGCCCTGCCACCCCGGCGCCGACCACGATGACTTGACGAGTTGGTTCACCCAGCATGAGCGCGGCGAGGGTATTCCCGGCCGTCGTCAATGGCCCGTCGCCCGATGCCTGCGCAGTCTCGCCGGCCCTCGACCCCACTGGACGGCGTCCTCGTCCTCGACGCACCTACAGGTGCGCCTTCGTCCTGCGTCCTTGCCAGACGGCGCCGAATGGCTCGGCGACACCGCGGCATCAATCGGACGACAGACCATTAGATTGCCGCCGTGCCCGAGGGAACACCGGAGTACCCGGTCAGAATCGACCGCCGCGTGTTCGTCCCGATGGCTGACGGTGTCGCCATTGCCCTCACCGTCTATCAACCCGACAGCGACAACGATGGTCCCTACCCGACCGTTGTCGAGTCTCTCCCCTATCGCAAGGACGACGCTTTCTACGCGGGCGACTGGGCGACCTACGCCTATCTGGCCGGGAAAGGATTCGCGGGTGTTCGCATCGACATCCGGGGGACGGGTGCATCGACCGGGATCATCGAGGACGAGTACGTCCCCAGAGAGCAGGAGGACACGCTCGAGATCTTCCGCTGGCTGGCCGACCAGGAGTGGTGCAGCGGGAATCTCGGCATGTGGGGTGTGTCGTGGGGCGGATTCAGCTCGCTTCAGACCGCCATGCTCCGTCCGCCCCAACTGAAGGCCATCGCCCCGGTCCATGCCACCCATGATCGCTTCGCCTGCGATGTCCACTACACGGGCGGCTCACTTCATGCTCAGGAACAGGTGGATTGGCCACCGTCGATGGTTGTTTGCAACGCGCTTCCGCCCGACCCGGACATCGTCGGGGATGGTTGGCACGAGCAATGGATGGACCGGTTGGAGAACACGCCGCAGTGGCCCGGGATATGGCTTCGTCATCAGCAACGCGACGACTACTGGCTCCATGGGTCGCCATGTGCCGATTACGGGGCCATCCAATGCCCCACCCTTCTCATCGGTGGCTGGGTCGATGGCTATGTCGACGGGATGCTGGCCATGGCGGAGCATCTCACGTGCCCCACCCGGACCGTCATCGGGCCCTGGGGCCACTATCGGCCCTCCACCGGTTGCCCGGGGCCGGGCCTCGACCATCTCGATCTATTGGCACGGTGGTTCGGCCATCATCTCAGAGGTGATGAGAACGGTGTGATGGACATGCCGGCGATGACCGCCTACGTCCGGACCGGCGCGCCATACGATGGGCCGACGGCTCCTCCCTTCGACGACCCGCCGACATCCGGATACTGGCGAGCCGAGCCGTCGTGGCCGCCGGCCGACCGCATCATGGTCGATCTCCCTTTGGACGGACTTCGCCACGACACCATGACGTGGTCGGGACCGCAATGGGTCGGAATCCACGCCCCCGCCTGGGATCGAGCGGGACGGGGCAGTGCCGATTCGACGGATGACGATGCTCACTCGGCGACCTTCGAGACCGCCCCGTTCGATGAGCCTTTGGAGATCCTGGGGACGCCAGAGATCGAGCTGGCGGTGACCAGCGACCAGCTCGTCGGAGTTGTTGCCGCCCGGCTCCTCGCCATCTCCCCGGCCGGGGACGGTCACCTGATCACCAGGGGCAGCCGCAATCTGGTCTTCCCTGATGACCTGTCGACACCCGTGCCGATCGTGCCCGACACGCCGATCACGGTTCGCTTCCCGCTGTTGACGACGTCGGCGGTGTTGCCCGCGGGCTGGAGCTTGCGACTAGCCCTGTCTGGGGCGGATTTCCCGATTGTGTGGCCGCCCGGGCAGATGTTCACCCTGACCTTCGATCCTGGCTGCTCGACGCTTCGTCTGCCCGCGGTCCCGATGCGTGACGAGGATTCCAGGGTCCTGGTCCCCGCCCCACCATCCCTTCCCCAGCCCCCCGGACTCGAGGAGGAGGACAAGGCCTATGCCCTGGTCAAGCGGGATGGCCCCACCACCTCTTATGAGCGGCACCGCTACTCCAGGGAGTTTCTACCCCAGCGGGCAGATCTGACCTACAGCTCGAACGAGACCTGGTTCGTGAGCGTTGACGACGACGATCCCGCTTCGACCCGTGTCCGGTCGGACGCGGAGTCGACGATGGAGCGACCAGGTTGGAAGGTCACAACGCGGGGCAGTCTGGAGCTGACCGGTGATGCAGACTCGTTCCATCTCAGGATCGAGCTCACCGCCCTGCACGAAGACCGGGTCGTGTTCAACCGTGTGTGGGACGACAGGGTGAGGAGAGAATGGGCCTGAACCGCCGTTCAACTACCCTCGCTCTGTGGAACCAACACTTCACCGGGACCGGTATGTCGAAGCCGATTGGTACGCCAAAGAGGTGTCAAACGTCTTCGAGCGACAATGGTTTTGCGTCGGCCGCGAAGAGGAAATCCCGGAAGCAGGCGACCATTTGGTCTGTGATGTCGTCGGCGAATCGATCATCGTCACCAGGACGCGAGCCGGTGACCTGGCGGCCTATGTCAATCTCTGCCGGCATCGCGGCTCCCAACTGACCGACGCCGCCGGCAAGCCATCCCAAATGCACTTGGGTCCGACCGGCACCTTCAAAGGCTCGATCCAATGCCCCTACCACGCCTGGACCTATGGCTTCGATGGCCAACTCCGGGCGGCACCATTTCTCGACGAGACCGACGGACTCGACAAAGGGGACCTGCCCCTCCATCACATCGCAGTCGAGATCTGGGCTGGTTTCGTCTGGATCCACCTCGCCCCGGAGGCGGCCGCGCCCATCGCCGGTCAATTCCAGGAGTCCGAGACCTATCTGGCCAATTATCCGTTGACCGACCTTCGAACTGCAGTCCGGCTCGTCTATCCGGTCGCGTCCAATTGGAAGGCTCTCGTGGAAAATTACAACGAGTGTTACCACTGCGGCCCGGTCCATCCCGAATTGGTGGAGCTGGTGCCCGCCTTCAGACAGCGGGGCGGCTCGGAACTGGACTGGGCGAGCGGCATCCCCCACCGGGATGGTGCCTGGACCTTCACTGCGAGCGGAACGACCAACCGCCGGCCGTTCCCCGGCTTGACCCCCGAGGAACAGGAGCGGCACAAGGGCCAGTTGGTGTACCCCAACCTCATGCTGAGTCTCTCCGCCGACCATGTCGCCGCTTTCACCCTGTGGCCCCACGGCCCCGCTTTGACCACCGTGGTGTGCGATTTCCTCTTCCATCCCGATGAGATGGCGAGACCCGATTTCGATCCCTCGGACGCCGTCGAGTTCTGGGACATGGTCAACCGCCAGGACTGGAAGATCTGCGAGTCAGTGCAGAGGGGGATGTCGTCTCGCCGGTTCACCACCGGGTTCTATGCCCCAATGGAGGACTACTCGATGGACATCCGGCGGTATCTCGACGAGCTGATGTGACCGACTATCGAGTGGCGGTCCTCGGCTTGGGCGGCATCGGCAGCGCCGCCGCCTTCTGGGCGTCCCGTCGTCTCGGTGGCGACGTCCTCGGCGTCGAGCAATTCGAGCTTGGTCATACCCGGGGAGGATCGGAGGATCACAGCCGGATCATCCGGCTGTCCTACCACACCCCCGCCTACGTCGAATTGGCCAAGGCGGCCTATGTGGCGTGGGAGCAGGTAGAGGTCGATTCTGGCGAGCAACTCGTCCTCAGGACCGGTGGCCTCGATCTCGCCCCGGCCGGCGCCTCGATCGGACTCGACGACTACCGGATGTCGATGACTGCCGCTTCGGTTCCTTTCGACGAGCTCGATGCCGCCGAGGTGATGAGGCGCTGGCCTCAGTGGCGTCTCAGCGAAGACGTGACGGCCCTCTATCAAGAGCGATCCGGCATCGCCATGGCCTCGAGATCCAATGAGACACATCGTCGGCTGGCTCGAGAGAACGGTGCGACCCTTGTGGACGGCGCCGGCGTCGGCGCTGTCCGCGAGGTCGACGGCGAGGTCGAGATCGAGGTCGACGGCAGGACCCATCGAGTCGGTTCGTTGATCGTCGCTGCCGGGGCATGGACCCCAACTGTGTTAGGCGGTCTGGGAGTGGATATCCCACTCGAGGTGACCCTGGAGCAGGTCGTATACATGGAGGCTGCAGATCCGGTGTCGTTCCACCCGTCCCGTTTCCCCATCTGGATCTGGATGGACGAGCCCTCGTTCTACGGCTTCCCGATATTCGGAGAGCCGGCTGTGAAGATCGCCTGGGATCGTTGCGAGATCGTGACCGATCCCGAGAGCAGGAGCTTCGAGCCTCGGGATGACGTCACCGAAGCTGTCAGGGGTTTCGCGGCCCGGCATCTCCCACAGGCAGTCGGTGCT
>JBEVIF010000199.1:0-4984 GCA_040510795.1 Acidimicrobiia bacterium | reverse complement strand
CATCGCCCGAGGTCTACCGTGAGTTCCTGATCGCCGGCATCCTGGCTCAAACCGTGATCTTCGGGGCGACCTTCACCGGGGCCGGACTGGCCGACGACATGCAGAAGGGCATCATCGACCGGTTCCGGTCGCTGCCTATGGCGAGATCGGCGGTCCTCGTCGGTCGGACATCGAGCGATGTCATCTATAACGGCATCTCCGTGGCGATCATGGCACTCACCGGCCTGCTGGTCGGATGGGCGATCCGGACGTCGTTCCTGGAGGCGGCACTGGGGTTTGGGCTCCTGCTCCTTTTCGCCTACGCCTTCTCCTGGGTTATGGCATACGTCGGGCTGCTGGTTCCGAGCGTCGAGGTGATCAACAACGCGTCGTTCATGGTGATCTTCCCGATCACGTTCGTGTCCAATGCCTTCGTCCCGCTCGAAACCTTGCCGGCACCCCTACAGACCTTCGCCGAATGGAACCCGGTGTCGTCGCTGACCCAGGCGGTGCGTGAGCTGTTCGGCAACATCCCACCGGGGGCCCCCGAGCCCACGGCCTGGCCATTGCAGAACCCGATCGTCTACACCCTGATCTGGATCGTCATCATCATGGTCATCTTCGTCCCGATCTCGATCCGGCAGTACAGGCGGGCCGCTCGCCGCTGAAGCTCGCGCAAGCCAGGTCCCTTCCGTTTGAATCGTCACGATCAAAGCAGGAGGCGACATGGCGGATAACGGTGGGTTCACGGAGAAGTTCGAGAGGTTCTCTCAACGTGTCACCCATGCAGTAGGCAGGCCCTGGGCATTTTTCATCGCGTTGTTGGTGATCCTCATCTGGGCCGTCACCGGGCCCCTGTTCGGATTCGGCGACACCTGGCAGCTAGTGATCAATACCGGCACCACCATCGTCACCTTCCTGATGGTGTTCCTCATCCAGCAGACCCAGAACAAGGACGGCAAGGCGATGGAACTCAAGCTCAATGAGCTTGTGGCGGCAACCAAGGGCGCGAGCAACCGGCTGATCGACGTGGAGGCACTCAGCGAGGACGACCTCGATGTCCTACATGGTTACTACCGGCAACTCGTCGAGCTCTCGCAGCGTGATCACGACCTCACCGCATCGCATTCCCTCGAGGAAGCGGAGCGGCTCCACGGCGAAAAGAGCGGCGGGTGACGCCGCAGAGCACCGCAGAGGTGATCCTCGCCGCGATCACAGAAGCGGTAGCGCCGGGCAGATCCCTGGAGGACGTCCTCACCAGGCTGGCGGAGACCGCCAAACAGATCTCCGGCGCCTCCTTCGCGGCAATCGGGATCCCCGAACCGGACAGTGATGCCTTCTCCGCCTTCATCCACATCGGCATGAGCGACGAGCTCGTTGCCGAGATGGGCCCATTGCCACGAACCCACGGAATGCTCGATGCAATGCTCCACGACCCGGAGCCCCTCCGTCTCCCCGACATCAAGAAGGACGGTCGCTTCCGGGGGTGGTGGCCGCGGGCGCACCCCCTGATGAGCTCGTTCCTCGGCGTCCCGATCGTGAGCGACGGCGAGGTGATCGGCGCGTTCTACCTGACCGACAAGGTCGAGGCTGCCGAGTTCACCGATGAAGACCAGGCCGGCATCGTCCTCCTCGCCTCTCATGCCGCCGCCGCCATCGAGGCTGCAGGGATGTTCGAGGACTCGCGAACACTTGCCATGTCCGAGGAGCGAGAGCGCTTGGCCCGCGAGCTACACGATGCCCTGAACCAGTCCTTGTTCAGCCTCACCCTCACCGCCAAGGCGGCGTCGAGACATCTGGCCACGGACCCGGATCGGGCGGCCCAGGAACTGAATGAGATCGCATCGCTGTCGAGGCAAGCGATGGCCGAGTTGCGGGCGGTGGTCGAAGGATTGAGAACCCCCGATGTCGAGCGTGACGGCCTGCTCCCGGCGATACGAAGCCTCGCCGGTCTGCTCAGCCGGGTGCATCACATCGATATCGAGGTGGTCGCCGATGGTGAGCCGGATCTTGACGGACGCGCCGAGCACGAAGTGTTCCGAATCATCCAGGAAGCGCTCACCAACGCCGTCCGGCATTCCCGAGCAGGCCAAGTAACCGTGTCGGTGGCCAACGGAAATGGGCTCGCGGTAACGATCAGTGACGATGGCCAGGGCTTCGAGCCGGACGCCCGCCTGAACCGCGGTCGGCGACTCGGCCTCACTTCGATGCGGGAACGTGCTTCGGTCATCGGCGGCCGATTGACCATCGCCTCCTCGCCCGGAGAGGGAGCGACCGTTCGCCTGGAGGTTCCGAGTTGAGCCAGACGGTCAGGGTCATGATCGTGGACGACCACCCCGTCGTCCGCAAGGGGCTCCGCGCCTTTCTCGAGACACAGCCGGGGATGGAAGTAGTCGGTGAGGCGGCCGACGGCAAGGAGGCCATGCGGGAGCTGGCCACCGGTGAGCCCGACCTGGTCCTGCTCGATCTCCACCTGCCCGATGCCTCGGGCTCAGAGCTGATCCCGGAGATGAGAAAATGGAATCCCGACGTGAAGGTCCTCGTGCTCACAGGTTTCGCCGATCGGCGCGAGGTGGTTCCGGCGATCCGGGCCGGCGCCGACGGCTACCTGCTCAAGGACACCGACCCCGACCAGCTCGCCGACGCCATCAGGGAGCTGGCCAGTGGCAGGACCGTCTATGCCCAGGAGGCGGCGGCCGCTCTTTCTGCCTTCGTTTCAGGCGGCGATCCCCATGAGGCACTGACCGACCTCACCGCAAGGGAGCGGGAGGTATTGGCGGGTCTCGGTCAGGGATGGTCCAACGCTCGTCTCGCCGAGGAGCTATTCGTATCGGAGAAGACGGTCAAGACCCATGTGTCAGCCGTTCTCCGAAAGTTAGGGCTCGACGACCGCACCCAGGCCGCGTTGTTTGCCGTCAAGAGTGGGCTGGTCGAGGAATAGACCTCCGTCCCGGGACGGAGGGCGAATCAGGCCCAGGACCGATGACCGGAGACAGGACCGGCCGTAGCTTCGGGGTATGAGCACAGCCATCGTCACCGGGGCGTCTCGCGGATTCGGGCGCGCTCTCGCCATCGAGCTTGCCCGTTCGGGTTGGAATCTCGTGATCGACGCTCGGGATGGGTCGGACCTCGAAGCGGCATCGGCAGCCATCGACGACGCCGGGACCGGTGACGTCGTCGCCATCCCCGGCGATGTCACTGATCCCCGGCATGCCACGCTTCTGGTAGATGCCGCGATCGAGGCAGACGGCTTCTCCTTGCTGGTCAACAACGCCAGCTTTCTCGGGCCCAGCCCGCAGCCAACGGTGAGCGAATACCCGATCGATGTCCTACAAGAGGTTCTGGCCACCAATCTCGTGGCGCCGCTCCGGTTGATTCAGCTCTCCCTTCCCCACCTCCGTGCGGCTGGTGGGACAGTGGTGAACGTCACCTCTGATGCCGCCGTCGAGGGTTATGAGGGATGGGGAGGGTATGGATCTTCGAAAGCCGGCCTCGAACAGCTATCCAACGTTCTAGCCGTCGAAGAGCCGGACATCACCGTCTACTGGCTCGACCCCGGCGACATGAACACCAGGATGCACCAGGAGGCCTTCCCGGATGAAGACATCTCGGACCGGCCCCTTCCGGAGACCAGGGTTCCGGCATTCATTCGCCTCCTCGAGGAGGGCTATCCCAGTGGCCGCTACCAGGCCGAGGACTTGTTGGCCATGGAGACCAGGCAGTGACTCCAGCGGCGACACTGAGATCGACCGACCTGCTGGACGAATTCGTCCTCCCACTCGAGTTGAAGGCAACCAGACCGCCCGAGAGCCGTGGCATTCGACGCGATCAGGTCCGACTCATGGTTACCGACGCCGACGGAATCAGACATCGCGTCTTTCACGAACTCGCAACCGAGTTGAGGCCCGGGGATCTCGTGGTGGTGAACAACTCGGCAACATTGCCGGCATCGGTGGTCGTCGACGGGGAACTGGTGGTCCACTTCTCGACGATGCTCCCAGGCGGTCTCCATGTCGTAGAGCTGCGAACACTGGCCGGGGCAAACTCGCTCCCTCACGAGCATCCGCGTCCGGGCATCCTGCGGCTCCCCGGGGGTGGGATGATCGAGCTGCTCACCCCCTACCCGGAGGATGCCACCAGCCATCGGCTCTGGGTGGCCAGAGCCGACCTGGGACGTCCCCTTATCGAGTATCTCGAGACCTGGGGGCGGCCGATTCGCTATCAGCACACCGACGGTCCGTATCCGCTGGATGCCTATCAGACGATCTTCGCACGGTTTCCGGGCTCCGCCGAGATGCCAAGTGCCGGGAGGCCCTTCACTGACCGCCTCCTGACGGCGCTGGCGGCAACCGGGACCACCGTGGCTCCGGTGACCCTTCACACCGGTGTCTCCTCACTCGAAGCGGGTGAGCTGCCGTACCCGGAATGGTTCGAAGTCCCGGAACCGACGGCGGCTCTGGTCAATCACACTCGGGCAAACAGTGGTCGGGTGGTCGCTGTCGGCACCACGGTGGTCCGCGCCTTGGAGACGACTGTGGACTCGAGAGGCATCTCACACCCCGGGCGCACGTGGACCGATCTCGTCATTGGACCCCATCACGAACTCGGTGTCGTCGACGGGCTGATTACCGGGTGGCACGAGCCGGAGTCGACGCATCTGGACTTGCTGGAGGCGGTAGCCGGGCGGAGCCTCCTCGCCGACAGCTATCGGAGCGCCCTCGAACACGGGTACCTCTGGCACGAATTCGGCGACAGCCATCTGATCCTGCCCGGCTAGGCCTCACCCAGGACCCAGCGCAACCCGTCCCTGGCGGATCCAGTCGTGGAACCGTCGGCCACCGCACCGAGCGCTCCCCGCCATGCACCCGCCAGTGCCGGGGCCGCCCCTGCACCCTCGGGTGGCAGCAAGGGGACGATGGCTAGTGATATGGCGTCGCTCTCCGGGTCCAGCGCCGGCTCGGAGAGGATCCGGGCCACACCGAATCGAAGCGCTGCATCGAAGGCC
>JBEVIF010000198.1:0-3794 GCA_040510795.1 Acidimicrobiia bacterium | reverse complement strand
TCGACGTATTCGAGCATCCTGTCCCCGTAGAGCTCGGCCCGGTCGTCGATGTAGACCAGACGCTCCGCTCCCTCGGCCCAGATCAGGTATCCCCCCGCACTGTCGTCATGGAATGTCGGGACATCGGCCAGCTCCTTGCTCGCAGCGACGGGGAACTTCTCCTCATCGATAGAACCGTCCGAGATGATGAACCACGGCACCGTCAGAACCACGATGCCAAAAACCATCGCCGCCGTCCTCGAGAAGCGCTGCCGCGCCCCGACCGCGAGACCGGCCAATGCCGTGCCCATGAGAGGGACGAGAGCGATCCAGGCCGGCGGGACTGCTCGGGTGGCGCTCAGGGCGAGCAACAAGAACGGCACCAGGATGATCAGATGCCTGGGTGTCACTTTCCCTCGGACGGCCCCGATCACTATGAGTCCCACCCCAATCAGAAACGGGGCGAAGACAACTGAGGTCAGCTCCGGGCGTCTCCATTCCGAGAGCAACGCAAGCGCCGGCCCGGCCTCCGAGAAGTCCAGTAGGAACTCGAGAACTCCAAGCCCATGGGCCGTGAAGAAGGTGCTCAGACCGGCCACGATCGCAGTAGGAAGAGACTTCCAGTCGCTCTCGACAATGATGGTGAGGCCGACGTATGCCAGTCCGATGGCAAAGCTCCCGTGGACCGACGCCCAGATCCAGAACAAGAAGGGAAGGGTCCACCTTGTCTCCTGGCGATCCCAGGCGACCACGACCAGTGCGAACAAGGCCAACGAGAACAGCACCGGTCGGGGCACCAGGAACGAGATCATCAGCAGCGTGGTGAGGGCCAAGATGATCGCCGTCGACCACTCGCTCCTGGATCGTCGGTACGACACGATGCCGACGCCGAGGAAGGTGATCGAGCTGAGCAAAAGCATCATGGGCGGCACGAAGCCAAGACCCCAGTTCGACTCCCCCCAGCTATAGAGCAGCTCGGCGAGCCAGCTCTGTGTGAGCCAACGCTCCCCCAGCATCGTGAACGAGAAGGGGTCGGCGACCAACACCTCACCTGCGGTCGCCTGGAGCTCCCCTGCCCTGATGTGCCACAGGAACGAGTTGTCCCGAATCGGTGCCCAAGCGTCGATCACCAGTGCCACGAATGGCACAAGGAGGACGAGATGGGCCAGGGAGTATCGCCGCTTAGACGGCCCCTGCGCCGCCGGGGTCATCAGGTCGAGGAGAAGGCGCCGGCGATCGAGATCGCGGCCGGACCCAGAAGCACGATGAACAGTGCCGGGAAGATGCAGAACACCAGGGGGAACACAAGCTTCACCGGTGCAGCGAATGCCTTTTCCTGTGCCCTCTGACGCCGCTTCACCCTCATCTCGTCGGCTTGGACCCTGAGCACGCGGGCGATGGTGACACCAAAGGCCTCAGCCTGGATCATGGCCAGGATGAAGGAGCGAAGCTCGTCGAGGTCGGTCCTCTCCATGAGGTGCCGCATCGCATCGCGACGGCTGACGCCGACCCTCGTCTCCTGGAGCATCCGGAAGAACTCCTCAGAGAGCGGGCCCGGAACTGTCGCCACCACCCGGGACAGCGCCGCATCGAACCCGAGGCCGGCCTCCACGGAGATGACCAGGAGGTCGAGAACGTCTGGAAGGGCCTTGAGCATGCTCTTTGTTCGGTCGTCGACCTTGCGCTGCAGCCAGGCATCTGGCCCGAAAAAGCCGAGGACGATGGGCATTGCGAAAAGGACGATTCGTTGCATGCTGTCGGCACCGAAATCGATCAGAAAGAAGCCTGCGAACAGACCGGCGATGCTTGTCAGCAGCTTGATGACGATGAACGATGGAGCGTCGAGATTGCCAGGATTTCCGGCGAGGACGATCTTGTGCTGTTTCTTCTCGAGGTAACCCACCGGCGTAAAGCGGCGGAGGAAACCTGAGATCTTGAGCACGATCGGCCCGATGGTGCGCTGAGCAAGTGGCTTGGCCAGCTCGTCGTCCCGCACCGTGCCAGCAGTCGCACGACCGTAAACGGCGAGCCTGTTGTTCATGTCCTCGCGTGCCCGGGTCACCCCGAGGCCAACCCAAACGATGACGAAAAAGACCAGCGCAGAAACCGTGACCACGGCGAGCAACTGACCGTCAAGTGCTGTGATGTTCATACTTCGATGTTCACAATCTTCCGGAGCCAGAAAATTCCACCGGCCATGAGGATGAGCCCGGCGACGATGGCGACTCTTCCCAAAGTCGCATCGAGCAAGGGCTGCAGGTATTCGCGGTTGTTGAACCAGAGAAAGCCAGCCAGGGCGAACGGGAGGGAGCCGAGCACGATGGCCGAGATTCGACCTTCGGCGGTCAGCGCCTTGATCTCACCCTTGAGCCGGTTGCGGGCCATCATCGTGTCGGCAACGGTCTGCAGCACCTCGGCCAGATTGCCGCCGACCTCACGCTGGATCTCGACGGCCATGGTGGCCCACTCGAAGTCCTTGGAGTCGGTCCGGACAACAATTCCTTCGAGTGCCTCCGGCACCGACCGCCCCAGCCGGGCCTCGACGACTGCTCGGCTGAACTCACGCGAAGTCGGGTCCGGGGCCTCAGTGGCCACCGCCTCGATCGCCTGGAGCAGGGAGTAGCCGGCACGCAATGAGGTGGAGAGGAGGGTCAGAGTGTCCGGCAGCTGCTTCTCGAACTTCTTCCGCTCCCGGTTGCCGGCGTACTTCATCAGCATGTAAAAGAACAGGACGAGCACGCCGAACGTGATCAACCCGGCAAGCGGCGAGCTGAAGATGGCCAAGAAAACACCGCCGACAGCAGAGAGCCCGAACATGGCGAGGATTGCCTCACCGGGTGACATCGGGATGTTGGCTTGCTCAAGGGCAGCGTTGACACCGGAGAGCAAACCGCGCTTTCGGACTTCCTCCTCGGCTGCCTGACTGAACCGGTTGAGGACGGGGAGCCTTTGCAGGAACGGCTTCTTCTCTTCCTCGCCGGAGCGCGAGCGGCGGCCATACGCCTGGAGACGCTTGGCGAAACGCCCGCCGCCCTGATCTTCGTCACGCCCGAACAGGATGACGATGAATAGGAAGGCGGTGAGACCGATCCCGGCGGCAGCGATGAGCGCCAGGTTGGTGATGCTCATCGGTGAATTGCTCTCGACGACGCTGCCAGTGATCGGCACCGGGACCGTGGTCGTCGTGGGGGATATCGTCGTGGTGGTGGCATAGCCGGAGACCGGGACGACGACCGTGGACGTCAAGCCGCCCGGATAGCTGACTGCGAACTCGGCTTCGCCTGGTGCCGCTACCGGTGATACGAACCGGGCGACCAACGTGTTGCTGATCTCACGGCCGATCTGGCTGTAGAGCCCGGACAGCTGTGCCGGATCGGGGGTGGAGAGGAAAAGGCCACCACCGGCGGCGGCAACGGCCGCGACCGCATCAGGGTTGAAATCGGGCGATTCGAGGGCCACACCGAAGACACGTGCGTCGCCGGCCTCGACAGCCGCGATTGCCTCCTCCGAGGTGGCGGTCGAGATGGTGTCTTCGCCATCGCTGAGGACGACCATGTTGTTGAGCTGGTTCTCGGCGACGCCTTCGAAGAGCGACATCCCGAGGATCACTCCATCGTTGAAGGCGGTCTCGCCATCGGCGACAAGACCGTTGATCTTTTCGTGCAGGACATCGGCGTTGGCCGTGAACCCGGTTTGGACAACGGCGGTGTCAGCGAAACTGACGATGGCGATCGTGTCTTCAGGCCGCTTCTGGTCGATGAAACTGTTGGCCGCGGACTTGGCGGCGTCCATCGGCGCACCCACCATCGAGCCCA
>JBEVIF010000197.1:0-3596 GCA_040510795.1 Acidimicrobiia bacterium | reverse complement strand
GTCACCATCGACATTGCTCCCGGGTCCGGACCGGGTCCACCGCAGCAGGACGCGGCCGTCGTGCCCTCGGCAGGAATCGGACCTGCGACACCCGGTTTAGGAAACCGGTGCTCTATCCCCTGAGCTACGAGGGCGAGGCTCAGGAGATGGTAGAAGCGGCTTCGCCGCTGTCACCTCGTCTCGCGTCCATGTACTCATCGGTGGGCTCGTATCGAGAGTGACCGGTCCACATGGAGACCTGATGATTCTGAGTCCCGAGCCTCTGGACGAAGTGGCCCCCAATCGGATCCGTATCCCTGTACAGGTTGATCCACTCCGAGCCGTATGCGGTATGAACCTTCTCGACCAGTCCGTCTTCATCGTCGATGCCTGCCCCGGGAAACATTCCCGGGTAGAGAACCCCGAGCTGCGACCCGTAGGTGATGAACCGATGTGGCTTCCTGGCGCCGTCTGTGTAGATCAGGGCGACGGCACTGATCAACGAGCCCTGTGAATGCGCTCCCAGCACATCTCGCTGATGGGATTCGAGCTCCCTTCGCAATTGCGTCACTGCTTTCGGCCCGTACGCAGGAGGCGCCAATGGGTGATACCAGCGGGGCCAGAACGACCCCATGTCCCACAGGATCCCCACGTTCCTCCTCTTCTTCTGTCCATCCTCGCTGCTTCCTGCCCCCGTCCAGATGCTCCGCAGCATGAAGGCGCCGGGAACGATGATTGCGATCGCAACCGCAATGTCGACCAGATTGCCCTTGAGTGCGATCTGAACCTTGAAGAACTCCACCACGAAGAAATCCCGATACGCGGCAAAGGCGACCAGGGCAGCGGCGAGCACAACGAGCGGAACGAACTTCAATCCAAAATGCCGCCATACGCGCAGGGCGAGAAAGGCGACGAGGAAAACTCCGGCAAAGATTGCGATGTCATAGACCCGGCTGTCCGGCGATGGCGACTCGAGCGCTCCTGGCTCCCAGACTTCCTTCCGCCAGCCGAGGAACAGGGCAACGGCGCCAGCCAAGAGTCCATACACGGCGGCCGCTTTGAACAGACTGGGAGCTTGGAGCACGACTCGTCGTAGCAGGCCCAAGATCCCCTCGTTGGCCGTATGTTCGGTCTCCTGCCAGCTGAGCCAGATGGCGAATATGGCCAGCCAAACGAGCAAACCAAGCATGGCAATCGCCACCCAGGCCGCCCCGTTCTCCTCGAGGATGCCCGGACCATCAGAGGGATTGAGCCCGAGGATGGATTCGATCACGATCCCGACCGCAAGTCCCAACACGCCGCCAAAGAAGGTTCCAAGGACGAAGGCGCCCACTGAGATCAACCCAGCGGACAGCGACAGGGCTACGAAGCCACCCATGACTAGAGCCGTGATGAAGGTGATCATGTGCGGCGTGGTGATGTCCTGGCCGGCCACGCTTCCCGTGAAGATCGTCGCCAATGCGGCGAACCAGACGAGAACAGCGATCAGGGGGAGCATGGCGGTTGCTCTCAGCACCGCCTTGTTCGTCGGGATGAAGGTGGTGAGCAGGACTACCAACGCGAGCACCGCAAGTACGACACCGGCGATGGTCGCCGCCCAGGCGGTTTGCGTCCAGATGGCGACCTCGAGGGCGATGATTCCGTAGCCAATCGCAAGATGGAGGCGGCGCAGCCGATGCAGGATCGTGCTCGGCCTCCACATCCTCGGATCGGTGATGTGTGCTCCCACCGGATCCTCCCACTCGTCTGGTTGATAGTCGAGCGGGATGAGATCCGGATCAGTTGTCTTGGGATCCATGGAGGCGACATATGGCCACGCCAACACCTGAGATTGCTCGACGGTGTCGCGGGGCTCGAAATGTGACTGTGTCGATGCCTTTAGCAACAGGATCAGAAAGGCGCCGGTGAGAACTACCACCAGGAGGAGAAACGCCCATCGCAGTAAACCATCGCCGACTTCGAAGGTCCGGCCGAGGATCTCAAACTCGCTTCGGCCGAGGAGCCAGAGGTAGGGCAAGAGGACCGTTGCGGTGAATACCTGAGTGATGAACAAGGCTGTCAAGCCGAGTCCGGCCAAACGAATCATGGCGTGACCGAACCTGTTTGTCCGATCCTTGCTCATCCACCCCGCGACGTTTGCGAAGGCGAACGGTGCCAGAAGGATCCAGAAAGCGGTCAACCGGCTTCCGGCGGTGAGCCCGCCCCAGTGGAAAGCCTGGGTTGCGAACTCTTCCTCGGCTGGAGCGATCTCGAGCACCTCGGTATAGCTGCGCGGCAGATCCGGGGAGGCAGTGTCCCGGAGAACCGGATCGGTGTAGAGCATGTCCCTCGGCTGAGTGCCCGAGACACCGTGAACACGCAACTCGCTCTTCATGGCCTGTCCCCTCTAGGTCCTCCGGAAGCTACGCCACCAAGGGCGGCGAATCCACGATCAAATACCTCTTTGTTGCTCGCCTACCCTTGACCCTATGGAAGAAGAGCGCATCGCCCTGTTCGTCGACTTCGAGAACCTGGCCATCGGCGTGCGGGAGGCGTTGGGGGGGATGGAGTTCGACTTCGAGCCGATCGGCAATGCCCTCGCCGAGCGAGGTCGTGTCGTCACCCGCAAGGCCTATGCCGACTGGGGGATGTTCTCCGATGCTCGTCAGAAGCTGACACGGAGTCACATCGAGCTAATCGAGATCCCGCAGCGGATGGGGGCAAGCCGCAAGAACGCCGCAGACATCAAGATGGTGGTCGACGCCATCGAGGTCGCCTTCGAACGCGAATACATCACCACCTTCGTCATCTGCACCGGGGATTCCGACTTCACCCCGCTGGTCCACAAGTTGCGCGAGCTGAACAAGAAGGTGATCGGTGTCGGGGTCAAGGCATCGACCTCGGCCTTGCTTCCGCCCGCCTGTGATGAGTTCCTCTTCTATGAGAACCTGGATGGTGTCGAACCGAGCCGGGTCAGCGCGCCGGTCGAGGAGGGCGAGCAGGTCGACGAAACCACGCCGGAGCTGGCCTCGCTGATAACGACGACCCTTTCGGGTCTTCTGAGGAGTGGTGGCGGAGAGGTACTTGCGTCGTCCTTGAAGCGCGCCCTGCTCCGCAAGGACTCCACCTTCAGCGAAGCCGACTACGGGTTCCGGGCCTTCGGAGAACTGCTCAATCATCTCGAATCCCAGGGCGTGATCGAGACCTCGGAGGGCCCGGGTCGTGGGGATCCAATTGTCCAGTTCCCGTCTGAGGGATCCGGCGAAGGCGCAGCCTTTGACCAATTGGTCGAGGTTGTGACCGATCTGTCGAAGAAGAGCTCTCCCGTCTACCTGTCCGGTCTCAAGAACCAGCTTCGCAAGAAGGATTCGGCGTTCTCGGAGAAGAAGTTCGGCTACTCGGGATTCCTCCAATTCTGCAAGGCTGCCGCGACCAAGGGCCAGATCGAGCTGACCTGGGACGAGGACACCGGCGACTACCGGGTCGCCGTTCCATGAAGCGCAGGGCCGACGTGGTCGTGGTGGGGGCCGGCATTATCGGGTCCTCCATCGCTTATCAGCTGGCCCGTCACGGAGTGGGCAGGGTGGTCGCCCTCGACAAGGGGAAGGGCCCGGCCGAAGGCTCGACCGGAGCCTCAT
>JBEVIF010000196.1:0-7108 GCA_040510795.1 Acidimicrobiia bacterium | reverse complement strand
CGATGAGCGACCCGGGCAGTGACCGACGGATCGGCCAGCAGGTTGAGATACCACTCTGGATGACGATCGCGCCCTCCGAAGGAAGCGATCACCAGAAACCTGTCCCCATCCCGCAAGTAGAGGAGCGGTACGGTGTGGGGCTGACCGGTCAGCCTCCCTCGTGTGGTGAGAAGGAGCATGTCGTTGCCGGCCAGACGCCGACCGAGCACCCCGTTCGTCGCCTCGTAGAGCACGCGATGAAATGCTGACCACCGCTTGACGCCCGAGTCTCTCACCGTGCTGGCCTCAGCTGGCGTCGCTGGACCTGGCCCACAAGTTGATGTCGCCCTCCACCGCGTACCGGTCGATGGCAGCCAACTCCTCGTCACTGAAACGCGTGTTGTCGACGGCGCGAAGCAGGTCTTCGACCTGAGACCAGCGACTCGCCCCGATGAGAGCCGAGGTGACACGTTCGTCGCGTAACACCCAGGCGACGGCCATCTGGGCCAGGGTCTGGCCTCGATCTCGGGCAACGTCGTTGAGCCCCCTCACCCGGGCCAGGTTGTCCTCGGACAGCATCGAGCGATCCAGCGCACCTCCTGTTGCGACCCGCGAGTCGGCCGGGACACCATCGAGATAGCGATCGGTCAGCAGCCCCTGGGCCAACGGAGAGAACGCGATGCAGCCGATCCCAAGCTCGCCGAGCACATCGAGGAGCCCATCCTCGACCCATCGATTGAGCATTGAATAGGAGGGCTGATGGATGATGAACGGCGTCCCGAGTCGGGCGAGGATGGCGTGCGCCTCCCGTGTCATCTCCGGGCTATACGAGGAGATCCCAGCGTAGAGGGCCTTCCCGGCGCGGACCGCGGTGTCGAGTGAGCCCAGGGTCTCCTCGAGCGGGGTGTCAGGGTCGTAACGATGGGAGTAGAAGATGTCGACGTATTCGAGTCCCATACGCGCCAGGCTCTGGTCCAAGCTGGCCAACAGGTACTTCCGTGAGCCCCATTCGCCATAGGGCCCCTCCCACATGTCGTATCCCGCCTTGGTGGAGATGATCAGCTCATCGCGGTATGGCGCCAGGTCCGACGCAAGAAGCGTCCCGAAGTTCCGCTCCGCCGATCCGGGTGGTGGACCGTAGTTGTTGGCCAGGTCGAAATGCGTGATCCCCTGGTCGAACGAGTTCAGGATCATGCGCCGACCCTCCTCGGTCAGCGAGTCGCCTCCGAAGTTGTGCCAAAGCCCCAGAGACACCTGGGGCAGGTCGAGACCACTCCGACCCGACCGGGCATAGGGCATACGGCTGTAACGGTCCGGGTCTGGATTGTGCAACGGACTCACCTCCTGGTCAGACAGTTTCCAATTGTGACTCGCCCCTCCGGCGACGTCGCGATGTCGACCCCGTCGATGGCTCCCACCTGAACAACCGGATCGCCAGGAGCCCGGCTACCACCCCCCAGAGGGCGAGATAGCCGATCTGGGGCCAGTGGAACTGAGGCCCGGTCAGGGTCGGGTCGAAGGCATCTCGGAAGGCCTCGGCGAAGGCCTTGAGCGGGAAGAAGTTGCCGGCGATCTCCATCCACCGCGGTGGGTTCTCGATTGGGAAGAAGATGTTCGAGATGAACGCGACCGGGAGGAGAGTGGCGTTGGTAATCGCGGGGGTGGCATCGCCGTTGGGCGAGATCGCAGCTACCAGCATCCCGAGGGCAGCAAAACAGCTGACACCGACTACGAACGTGAGCAGGGCGGCGGGCAGGGTGCGGGCGATGATCTGGACTCCGTAGAAGACCACTCCGGCCGCCATCATCAGGGCCATGGCGAGAAATGCGAGGTAGACCGAGGAGGCCACGCGCCCTGCGATGTAGGCCCACGGCGGGATCGGGGTGCCCCGGATCCGCTTGAGTATCCCGTTGTCGCGGGCAATGGCAGTGCCGATGGCGAGATTGGTGTACGTGGCCGAGACGGCAGCGAACACGGCGAGGCCGGGGGTGAAGTACTGGGCCGTGGTGATCCCCAAACCTTCGATCTCGTCGTTGCCGAAGATGGCGGTGAACAGCACGAGCAACATCAACGGGAAGACGATGGTGAAGAATGCTGCGATCGGCGTGCGCCAGAACACCTTGTTCTGGTAGCCGAACTGCTGCCAGACCAAGGACGAAACCGAGGGCCTGCGTAGGGCTTCAGTGCTCATCGGTCAGCTCGAGATAGACATCCTCCAAAGATGGCTGGGCGACCTGGAGTTGTTCCAGCTCCACGTCTTTGCCGATCGCCCAGGTGGTGAGGTCATGGAGCGCCCGGGTGGCCGACTCGGCGCTGACCTCGACCATGTCGCCGTCCGCCGTGCTTGCGCTGATGGGAAGGTCCTCGACGCTGACACCGTCAGGAAGCGCGAATCGGATCATGCTCTTCCCGTCCGCCCGCCCGCCGAGCGTCTCCGGTGTGCCCTCGGCCACGATCTTGCCGCCATCGATGATGGCGATTCGATCCGCAAGATGCTGTGCCTCATCCATGTAGTGGGTCGTGAGCAGGATTGTCTTGCCAAGGTCAGCCAGGTTCTCGAGGATTCCCCAGGCCTGTCTGCGCGCCGAGGGGTCGAATCCGGTGGTGGGCTCGTCCAGGAAGAGAAGGTCGGGATCGCCGACCAGCCCGAGGGCCAGCTCGAGTCTTCGTTGCTGGCCACCCGACAGGGTCTTGATCCGGGCATCGGCTTTTTCGGTGAGCCCGACCAGGTCGATCAAATGATCGGCGTCGAGCCGTCGGGGATACATGCCCCCGTAGATGGACAACGCCTCACGCACGGAGAGCTCCCGTTCGACGGCGCCCTCCTGAAGCACGATCCCGATTCGCTCCCCGTAGGCGCGGCCGCCAGTGGAAGGGTCGAATCCGAGTACGCCGATGCTGCCACCATCCGCCGAGCGATGACCCTCGAGGATCTCTACGGTGGTGGTCTTGCCCGCCCCATTGGGTCCGAGCAGCGCAAATACCTCTCCGGTCTCGACTGAGATGTCGACTCCGTCGACGGCCACCAAGTCGCCATAGGACTTCTTGAGGCCAGTGACCTCGATTGCCGCCATTTCCGGGATCCTAGGATGCCGGCATGACACCAGCGTCCGGTGCAACCGGGCCAGTGATTGTGGGAATCGACGGGTCCGAGCCGGGCTTCAGGGCATTGCGCCATGCGGTTCGGGAGGCCGAATGGCGAGATGTCTCGCTGCACACGGTCCACGTGCTCGATGTCAGCCCCGCTGTTCTCCACCTCGAGGGAGATCGAACGGTCAACACCCGCGAGCTCGCCGAGAGCGACAGGGCCCGGATCTGGGAACTGGCCGAGCCCATCCTCGAAGACACCAAAGCGGAGGTGGTCCGCGTCGAGCGGGACGGCAACCCGGGGAAGACGCTCATCTCATATTGCGACGAGGCCGGCGCGTCGCTGCTGGTGGTGGGACCGCGGGGTCGGGGAAGAGTGGGCCGATGGCTGCTCGGGTCGACCGCCGACCAGGCGGTGAAGACTGCGACTTGCGATGTGCTCGTCGTCAAGCCTGATGCAGACACTTGAGTCTTACTTACTTGAGTTTTGAAGTGGGCAGGTCGATCCTCTAGCCGTGCATGCACTGTTGTTGGCGGTGTTCATGGCTGTGCTTCCTCCTGGTGGCTCGTTCGTCGATGACGACGGGAACGTCCACGAGGGGGGTATCGAGGCGATCGCCGCCGAGGGCATCACCCGTGGCTGCAACCCACCGGCCAACGACCGTTACTGTCCGGAAAAGACAGTCACCCGGGGCCAGATGGCGGTGTTCCTGGCCCGCGCCCTCGATCTCGGCCCCACCTCCGACGACTATTTCATCGACGATGAGACCAGCTTGTTCGAAGCCGGGATCAACCGTCTCGCCGCCGCCGGGATAACCCAGGGCTGCAACCCGCCGGCCAACAACCGGTTCTGTCCCGACCGGGACATGACCCGTGGCCAGATGGCCGCCATGCTGGCCAGAGCCTTCGACTATCCGGTCTCACACCACAACCGGTTCAACGACGACAACGGTCACATCTTCGAACAGGCCATCCAGAAGATCGCCGCTGCTGGAGTGACCGTCGGCTGCAATCCACCAGCCAACAACCGGTTCTGTCCCGACGACCCGATCAGACGAGACCAGATGGCCACGCTCCTCACACGAGCCAACCACCTCACCCCCAACCGACCACCAGGGCGATGCCCCACTCTCCCGGCGGACGACATTTGGAACACCCCGATCGATCATCTACCGGTGCACACCCGCTCGGCTCAGTACGTGTCGTCGATCGGGCTCTCGGCCCATCTCCACCCTGACTTTGGATCGGGCGTCTGGCCGCCCGGGTCCAATAGCCCCATCGGGATCCCCTACGTCGAAGTGCCGGCCGGCACACCTGCCGTGACTGTCACCTATACCGCCTATGGGAGCGAGTCGGACCCGGGCCCGTTCCCGATTCCCGCCGGCGCTCCGATCGAGGGAGGGCCCGATTCGTCGGGCGATCGTCACGTCATCGTCGTCGACCGGTATCGATGCGAGCTCTTCGAGCTATTCGACGCCCATCCGGGACCGGGCTCATCCTGGCAAGCAGCATCAGGAGCCCGTTATCAGCTCGATTCGTCTCGACTTCGCCCGGATGGCTGGACTTCGGCCGACGCCGCCGGCCTGCCGATCTTCCCGGGTCTGGTTCGATACGAAGAAGTCGCCTCCGGACACATCGATCACGCCATCAGATTCACGGCGCCGCAAACGCGATCGGCGCATGTTTGGCCCGCCCGCCACGACGCCTCGAGTTCGTCCAACCTGGCCCTGCCGGCGATGGGGCAGAGGTTTCGCCTCTCGGCCCAGTTCGACATCTCGAGTTTCTCACCTCAGGTCCAGGTGATCCTGCGAGCCTTCAAGGAGTACGGGATCATCCTCGCCGACAATGGCTCCCCGTGGTTCATATCCGGGAGCCCCGACCCCAGGTGGGACAACGATCGGTTGCGTGAGTTGAAGGAGATCCCCGGGTCCGCATTCGAGGCTGTCGATGTCTCGTCGTTGATGATCGATCCCGGCTCCGGGCAGGCGCGTCAGCCCTGACCTGGTCATCCGTCCGGGTCAGCGACTCAGGGCGCGCCAGACCCCGACCGAGGCCAGAAGCAGTGTGACACCGATCTTGGTGAAATCGATCACCGGCGTCACCTCGACTCTGCTGGGTGTGACCCTGATCATTGCCACCGGACGCCCCTGGGAGAAGCCTCCGCCACCGCCGCCCTCTCCAGTGCCAATCTCGTCTTCGCCGCTCTGGCCCTGGCCGGCGCCGAACCCAAAACCACCGGCCCGCTCCCATGAAACCGCGGTGACGATGAGATCGTCGCCGTGTTTGATCGGCTCGGAGAACAACGCACTCGGGGACGCCTCACCGAAGAGCCCGGTGAGGGCGTCGCCGATCTGCGAGGCGATCGCCTCCGAAGTCGTCTGATCGTCATTTGCCATCGAGCCACCTCCAGATTCCGGCCAACAGGAGCATCACGGCAGCAGCCAGCCTGACCTCCATCACGTGATCCCGGATCGGGATCACCACACCGCTGTCAGGAAGCCCGACGAGGACGGGTCGGTGATATGTGAAGCCCCCGCCACCTAAGGAGGTCGTCCAGTAGAAACCACTGTCGGCAAACGTCAAAGTGACACCATCGGCGCCATCGACCGTCTGCTCTGATCGGGCGTGCCTGAACCGCAACATGCCACCACCCTACCGGCGTCACAGCCCGGTCAGCATCTGGTCTACCGGCGCGAAGTCGTCTGTCAAGGGGCGGGCGTCGTCGATGAACCGGGCCAGCTCGTCACCGGTCAGCCCGACCTCCACCCCGCCTCTGGAGGAGAGAGCCGATCGCACCCTATCCATGTCGATCGGGTCATCTGATCCAACGAGGACGTAATTGCCACCTTGGTCCCCCGTGAAGTAGCCCTCCGGGGCGAACACCGCCACGTGGTCGAACACCTCCCTGAGCGTTGCAGCCTCGGCCCGGGCGAAACGCGCCTCGGGCCGGTCGATCACATTGACCGTATAGAACCCTCCCGGCGCCAGCGAGTCACCGATCATCTCGACGAACTCCACCGTGGTGAGATGCCACGGCACCGTGAGGCCGGTGAACGCGTCACCAACTACGACGTCAACCGTGCCTGGAGCAATTTCTGTAATCGATCTCCGGGCGTCATCGACGATCACCTCGGCCTCGTCCTCGAACCCGAGATGACGTCGGCCGATATCGACCAGCGAGGCATCGATCTCGAGAACCCGGTGTTCGGTGCCCGGTCGTATAGCAGCCAGATACCCGGGCAAGGTGAATCCCCCTCCACCAATGGATACGACATCGAGAGGGCCCGAGGGCATCTCGACATCGATCAGGTCGGCCATCACCCGGATGTAGCGAAACTCGAGGTGGGTCGGGTCCTCCAGGTCGACGTAGCTGTTGTGGCCACGGTCCAGGATCAGCAACCTCCCCGATGGGCGTGCAGGGTCGGCGACTACTTCGGCGCAGTGGTAGGAGGTCTCGTATTGGCACGGGCCATCCCACACGAGGGCCAAGCCGCTCAGAAGGAGCAGCGTCACGACGGGGGCGGTGACAGTCCAGGCGCTCCTACCGACCCATACGGCCACTCCGAGCGCGACCAGCACCACACCCACGACGATCACGATCGGGCGCGTGGGGAAGGCGGCGATCAGTACGAACCCTGTGACGAAGGTGCCAAATATGGCGCCGGCGGTCCCGATCGCGGAGTACGTCCCGACTACGGCACCGGTCTCGGTAAGCGACGCGAGCCTGATCTTGACCACGATCGGTGGGATCGCCGACAGGACCGCTGCAGGCGCGAAGAACCCGATCAGGCTGAGGCTGACGATCGAAACCGGCCCGGTCGAAGCGGCTGGGCCAACCAGGTCCACCAGCAATGGCGAGGCCACTGCCGTCAACCCGCCGGCTACCAGGAGAGGGCCGATGAGGCGACGCGGGTCTCCCCGATCGGCCGCTCGACCGCCCGCCCACGCTCCCACCGAGATCCCGGCGAGGATGACACCGATGATGCCCGTGAACACCTCGAGGCTGACCCCCAGATAGGGCGCAAGTAGTCGCCCGGCCAGG
>JBEVIF010000195.1:0-4166 GCA_040510795.1 Acidimicrobiia bacterium | reverse complement strand
CAGTAGTCGAGGGCATCGAACACCGCTTCGTGGACCGCCGGATTCTCGAAATTGAGGTCCGGCTGGTGGGAGAAGAAGCGATGCCAGTAATAGGCGTTCGCGACGGGGTCCCAGGTCCAGTTCGAGGTCTCGGTGTCCTGGAAGATGATACGGGCGTCCTTGTAGAGCTCCGGATCGTCGGACCAGACGTAGAAGTCGCGCTCGGGGCTGCCCGCCGGCGACTTTCGGGCACGCTGGAACCATGGGTGCTGGTCCGACGTGTGGTTGATGACGAGCTCCGTGATGACTTTGAGGTCCCGCTTGTGCGCCTCCCGAAGGAACAGACGGAAATCGGCCATGGTCCCGTACGAGGGATTGATCGACTTGTAGTCGGCGATGTCATAGCCGTCATCGCGCAGCGGGGATGGGTAGAACGGCAGCAGCCACAGGGCGGTCACCCCCAGGTCGCGGAGATAATCGAGCTTCGAGGTCAGCCCGCGAAAATCACCGATACCGTCCCCGTTCGCATCGGCGAAGGCTCTGACGTGGACCTCGTAGATGACGGCGTCGTGATACCAGGCAGCCGACCCGCCATCCTCGTGAGCCTCAAACGAAGTGGTCATAACTCTGCTCCGATCGGACCCGCTTCCTCACGGAGAAGAGGTGCGCCGGGATGCCGGCCGGGTCGAGCTGGACGAAGTTGCGGGATCCCTCCCAGAGGTAGCGGCGGTCGGTGAGCAGATCGTCTAGCTGGTACTGATGGGTCGGGTCGACACCTATCGCGTCCACATCCAGGTCGACGAACCCGGCCTGCGCGTAGTCGGGATCGAGATTGACCACGACCAGCACAACGTCTCCCACCGCCCGCTTGGAGAAGGCGATCAGCTTGTCGTTGTCGGTGGGGTGGAAGGTGATGTTGTCGGTGTGCTGGAGCGCCCGATGCTCATGCCGCGCCTTGTTGACCTGTGATATCAGCGGGGCGATGGACTTGTCGTCATCCAGGTCCCAACGCCTGACCTGGTATTTCTCCGAGTTCTTGTACTCCTCGGATCCGGGGTTCAGTGGCTGGTGCTCCATCAGCTCGAAGGCAGGGCCGTAGATACCGCAATTGGAGCTGAGGGTGGCGGCTAGCACATAGCGGGTCATGAACATCGCCCGGCCACCGGTTTGGAGCTGCTGGGTGAGGATGTCTGGAGTGTTGGGCCAGAAGTTGGGTCTGAAGAAGTCGGCGACCCGGACCAGGTCGCCCATGTACTCGACCAGTTCATGACGCGTGTTCCGCCAGGCGAAGTAGGTGTATGACTGGGTGAAGCCGAGCTTGGCCAGCCGGTACATCACCTTGGGGCGGGTGAACGCCTCGGCGAGGAAGATGACATCGGGATGCTCTGCTCGTATTTCGGCGATGACCCACTCCCAGAAGGCGAATGCCTTGGTATGGGGGTTGTCGACCCTGAAGATCCGGATCTCCTCTTCGATCCAGTGGTCGAACACACCCTTGAGGGCCTGCCAAAGACCCCGAGGGTCGGAAGTGTCGAAGTCGATCGGATAGATGTCCTGATACTTCTTGGGCGGATTCTCGGCGTACTGGATAGACCCGTCGGGACGATGCCGGAACCACTCCGGGTGGTCGGTGACCCAGGGATGGTCGGGCGAGCACTGAAAGGCGACATCCAGTGCGATCTCGAGTCCGTGCTCGGCCGCGGTGTCACGAAGGATGCGGAAGTCATCGATCGTCCCCAAGTCGGGATCAATAGCGGTGTGGCCGCCCAGGGACGAGCCGATGGCCCAGGGCACGCCCGGATCCTCGGGTTTGGCTCCCAGCTTGTTGTTGGGGCCTTTGCGGAACGTGGTCCCGATCGGATGGATCGGAGGCAGGTAGAGCACGTCGAAACCCATGTCGGCCACATAGGACAGCTGCTTGGTGACGTCGGCGAAGGTGCCGTGCCGTTCCGGGTCTTCGGACCACGAGCGCGGGAACAGCTCGTACCAGGTCGAGAAGCGGGCCCGCTCCCGGTCGACTGTCACGTCGAACCGCCGCGATCGCTTCGCCTGCGACCGGTCGGGATAGCTGTCCATGGTGCTCGTGAGCTCCTCGGAGAAGGCTTCTTCCAGGCGCTCGGTCAACTCCAAACTCCGATCTCCGAGCGCGGTGGCGTGCTTCTTCAGCAAGCGTGACGCCTTGCCCCTGGCCCGCGCCGACGCTGCCGTCACCAGGTCGGCTCCGATGAGGAGGTCCATGCTCACGTCGACCTCGGCATCCACCTTCTTCTCGAGCCCATCGAGCCAGGTGGCGAAATGATCCTGCCACCCCTCGATCTCGAACTGCCAGACACCGAGCGTGTCAGGGACGAACTCGGCCCTCCAACGATCGTTGCCGATGGGCGTCATGCGAGTCTCGACCCACCGTCGCGCGCCAGCCTTTCGATGCCTGAGTAGAGCTCCGATGGCGTCGTGACCGTCGCCGAAAACGTCGGCCTCGATCACCACCGGTTCCCCCACCACCCTCTTTGCCGCAAAGCGGCCACCGTCCACCTGGGGAGACTCGGCCTCGATCACGACTCGGCCGATGGTGGCGGGCATCTTCGCCATGAGGGCCGAATCTAGCGGTTGTTCACTGAATGCCCGCCCTCGGTTTCTCTTCGACCTATGTCCCGTTTCGGGGTTGAAACGTTTAGATAGGCGGACTACCTTTGCCCGCCTTACGATTGAAACGTTTCAGCGAGGTGAAGGGTCATGCCTCAGCGTCGGGTTCCGTCTACTTCGTCGCTCCGGCGCAAGCTGAAGGGCCTCAACCTTCAAACAAAGGTCGCCCTCCTGTCTGGTTCGGGGCCCTGGACCACCCAGGCGGAGCCGGCAATCGGTTTGTCCTCGGTCACGATGTCGGACGGCCCTGCCGGCGTTAGGGGTGACCGATGGGTGGGCGACACCTCCGTCAACATCCCTTCGACGACCGCTCTCGCCGCGACCTGGGATTACGACTTGGTCGAGCGTGTCGGTCGTCTGCTGGGGGCCGAGGCGCGAAGCAAGGGCGTGGACCTGTTGCTGGCCCCGACAGTGAACCTTCACAGGACCCCCTTCGGAGGGCGTCATTTCGAGTGTTGGAGCGAGGACCCCCTATTGACGGGGGAACTGGGCGCGGCGCTGGTGGAAGGCATCCAGTCGCAAGGGGTTGGCGCCTGCGCCAAGCATTTCGTGGCCAACGAATCCGAGACCGACCGCATGAGCTACGACGTCGTGATCGATGAGCGAGCGCTCCGTGAGCTGTATCTCGCTCCCTTCGAACGCTTGGTCGAGCAGGGCGTCTGGGCGATCATGGCTGCATACAACGGGGTCAACGGCCAGACGATGACTGAGAGCCCTCTCCTCGACTCGGTGCTGAGGGAGGAGTGGGGGTTCGATGGCCTGGTCGTGTCGGATTGGACGGCAGTTCGGTCGACCGTGCAGGCGGCGAACGCAGGCACCGACCTGGCAATGCCTGGGCCCAACCCGCTCTGGGGAGCTCCCCTGGTCTCCGCCGTCGAGGATGGCCGAGTGTCTCCCGACGTAATCGACGACAAGCTGGAAAGGCTCCTCCGACTGGCCTGGCGAGTCGGAAAGCTGGATCCCGTCGAGGCGAAATCGGATCTAAACGTTGGTAGGGAGGAGGCGGCCCCCCTCATCCGGGAGACAGCCGCCGCGAGTTTCGTGTTGGAGCGGAATAAGGGAGGCATTCTCCCCTTCGACCCCGCCCAGCTGACCACCGTTGCCGTCATCGGCCCCAACGCAGCGGTGGCTCGCACGCTCGGCGGGGGCAGCGCTCATGTCGATCCTCCATATACCGTCTCCCCACTGGACGGCATTCGCAACACGCTCGGAAGCTCGGCAAACGTCATACATGCACCAGGCACCCTGGTCGGAGAGACTCACACGGTGCTCGATGGGCGTCTCGGCACCGATCCGTTCACGAATGAGCCCGGAGTGGCGGTGCGTCTGCTCGATGCTGACGACCAGGAACTCAGCCGGCGCCACATGAATTCGGGCAAGGTCTTCTCCTTTGGTGATTTCGGCCCAGGTATCGACGGCGGATCGGTCGCGGCGATCGAGATGCTCGCCGACGTCGTCATTCCGGTGAACGGCGATTACGACCTGGGCTTCGGCGGCATCGGGCCCTACTCCCTCGAGCTCGATGGCGAGGTCATCCTGGAGAA
>JBEVIF010000194.1:0-7913 GCA_040510795.1 Acidimicrobiia bacterium | reverse complement strand
TACGAAGCTGAGACCACGGGAGGCGAAAACAGGGAGGGCGGCTGCGATCGTGTCCGCAAGGAGCGTGATGAGGATCACCACTGACGAGAGCAGGGTGAAAAGCATGGTGAAAGCCACCAGGGCGTTTATCGGGCTGAAGCGACGTCCCTCGATCGACTGGCGGACGATGTCGGTCGGAGTCAGGGCTGGGGTAGCGACCGCCATCTCAGTACCTCTGCCTGTAGCGGCGCACGATCCGGCCACTGACCACATTGAGCCCCAGAGTCAATACGAAGAGGACGAGCCCGACGAAGAACAGCGACTGGAACGCGGCTACGTCACCCGCCACTTGATCGGAACCGACTGCCAGGTTGGCGATCGCGCCGGTCATGGTCAGACCACCCTCGGTGGGGTTGAAAGTCATTATCCCGTTCAGCCCGGCTGCCAGGGCCACGACCATGGTCTCGCCTACCGCCCTGGCGATGCCGAGGATGAGGGCAGCGATGATGCCGGAGATCGCGGCCGGGAACACGACTCGTAACGCGGTGTGCCACTGCTTTGCCCCCAATCCGTAGGAGGCCTCTCGCAGGGAGCCGGGCACGGCCCTCATCGCATCCTCCGATACCGAAGCCACAAGCGGGATGGTGAGGATCCCAACTGCGATGCCCGCGGCCAGGAAGTTGGCGCTCTGAGCGCCAGGGAACAGGCCTCGCACGATGTTCGGCGTGATGAACTGCAGCGCGAAGAAACCAAGGACTACCGAAGGAATTCCGGCCAGGATCTCGAGCGTCGGCTTGAGGACCCGTCGCACTCCTGAGCGGGCATATTCAGAGAGATAGATGGCGGAGCCGAGGCCAAAGGGCGCTGCGACCATCATGGCGATCCCGGTGATCATCAACGTGTGAACGAACAGGGCCATGAGATCGAATCTGCCCCGTCGTGGGAACCAACCGTTTCCCCAGAGCTGACCGAGCTCGATGGAAGTGAGAAAGGCCCATGCCTTCCCGATCAGAGCGAGAACGATGGCGATCGAGATGAGGATCGAAATCGCAGCCGCGCCGAAGAACACCGCCTTCACGAGCGCCTCACGGCGCCGACGCCGCACGTCACCGGTCAGGTCGATCGTTGTTTCCGGCTGCTGCTCGACTATGGCCATACGTTGCTGGTAAAAGGTTAGGACCCGGGGCCGGGCTCGCACCCGGCCCCGGATCGTGTTGTCAACCCTTGGCGCCGTCCCACGCCGCCCGGGTCGCTTCGATGTCCTCCGCCGGCAGCTGGACGTATCCGGCATCCGAAACGAATGCCAAACCCTCGTCGGAGAGGTAGAAGTCCACGAAAGCGGTGAGGTCAGCGCGGCTTCCCAGATCATTGGTCTTCACGTAGATGAACAACGGTCGGGAGAGCGGGTACTCGAAGCTGGCGATCGTCTCTGCCGAAGGAGTTACACATCCGGACTCACCGCTGTCGACCTCGACGGCCTTCAGCACGTCCTGGTTCTCCTCGAAGAAGGCGAAGCCGACCCATCCCAATGACGTCGGGTTCTCAGTGATCCCCTGGACGATCACATTGTCGTTGGCCGAGGCGTTGTAGTCGGCCCTGGTGAAGTCGTTGTCCTCACCAAGACGCTCCTCGGAGATGTCAGCGATCACCAATTCGACGAAGGTGTCGTAGGTGCCCGATTCCTCGCCGGGTGCCGTGATGACCAGTGGCTCCTCGGCATAAGGGGCGTTCGGTGCCCCCAACTCGGCGGCCAGCTCATTGGCATCGGACCAGCTGGCGAAACCCTCAGACTCCGGGCCTAGCAAGGCGTAGAGATCGGTGAACGCGAGGCAGGTCACGGCCTCGTTCTCGGGGCTGGTGAGAACGGTCAACCCGTCGGTGGCGATGTGCAGTTCGACGTATTCGATCCCTGATGCTTCACAAGCGGCGATCTCCTCTTCGGAGATGGGACGAGAGGCGTCGGAGATATCGGTCTCGCCGGCGCAGAATCTGGCGAAGCCATCGCCGGTCCCGGGACCCTCGACTGAGGTGGCTACACCAGGGTTGGCTCCATCGAAGGCCTCACCAACCCGAGCAGTGATCGGCTCGACCGTCGAAGACCCGGAAACGACGATGCTTCCAGAGGCCTCACCGCCGCTACCGCCAGTCGTCTCGGTCGCAGGCTCCGTTGTGTCAGATCCCCCCTCGGTCGTCTCGGCGGTCGGTGCAGTCGTCGTCGCGTCACCGGATCCATCGCCGCCACATGCGGCGAGGATGAGGGTCAAGACCAAGGTCAGACCCAATAGGCGGGTGGTACGGGATTTCATCCCTTTGTGCTCCTTGCTCAGGGAACATTTCTCTTCCGAGGCCGCGGGGGAACCCCACCGCCCGAGGTGAACGTATGGGGCGTCGTTTACCGGGCGTTTGCTTGCAGATGAACGAGCGATGAACGTTGTGCGGGGCTCTACGCTCGGTCGGGCTGAAGCGAGTGACAGCCCCCATCGTCTCTACAGGGCCAGGAGTCAGCGCTAGAGAACCACCGAAGCCCGGGCGCGGGCCAGTTCCTGCAGGGCTATGTGGGCATCCACACCTGCAGAAGGCGAGACACGCTCCCATGCGCCATCAGAGCGAAGGGCCCATGCCAGGTTGTCATCTGCAAGGAGGACATCGAGCACCTCGTCGACCCGGAACTGGAGATCGGGGTCGGTGATAGGAGCCAGGGCCTCCACACGGCGGTCGAGGTTTCGTGGCATCAGGTCGGCTGAGCCGATGTAGTAATGACGGGTGCGTCCCCTCGACCCGAATCGGTAGATCCGGGAGTGCTCCAGATACCTGCCGACCAATGACCTGACACGGATGTTCTCTGACATCCCTTCCACTCCGGGGCGAAGGCAACAGATCCCTCGCACGATCAGATCGATACGAGTGCCAGCCTGGGAAGCGGAGTAGAGAGACTCGATCATTGCGGCGTCGACCAGAGAATTCATCTTCAACGTGATGTGCCCGTCGGAGCGGGACGCCTCGTCTTCGATCAACTCGGTGAGTCGGCTTCGGATCCCGGTCGGCGACACCGCCAGGCGCTTGTAGGTGGTCTGACGTGAATACCCGGTCAGATAGTTGAAGAGATCGGAGAGGTCGGCGCCGATCTCGGGGTCGGCGGTGAACATTCCGACGTCCTCGTAAGTCCGCGCCGTCTTCTCGTTGTAGTTCCCGGTGCCGATATGGGCATAGCGCACCACTCCGACGCCCTCGCGTCGAACCACGAGGGCGAGCTTGGTGTGGGTCTTGAGCCCAACGACGCCGTAGGTGACGTGGACTCCCGAGTCTTCGAGTCGCTGGGCCCACTCGATGTTGCGCTCCTCGTCGAACCGCGCCTTCAGCTCGACGAGTGCCGCCACCTGTTTGCCGTTCTCCGCCGCCTTGATCAATGAGGCCATGATCGGGCTGTCGCTCGACGTTCGGTACAGGGTCACCTTGATCGCCAGCACCTTCGGATCACGAGCTGCACGCTCCAGGAACGGTTCGACCGAGGAGCTGAACGAGTCGTAGGGATGATGAGTCAGCAGATCGCCCTGCTTGATCACGTGGAACATGTCGACGTGCTCACCGGGAGAGCTGCCCAATCGCGCCGGAGTGACTCCGGCAAAGACCTCGAATTTCAACTCGGGTCGCTCCAGGTCGAAGAGCCCCATCAGTCCGGCAAGATCGAGAGGACCCTCGATGTGATACACATCGTCTTCGGAGGCCCCCATCTCCCGCATCAGCAGGTCGAGCACCTCGTCGGGCATGTCGGGATGGACTTCCAGCCGAACCACGCTCCCGAAGCGTCGCTGGGTGAGCTCCGACTCGAGGGCCATGAGCAGATCGCCGCCTTCGTCTTCCTCGATCTCGATGTCGGCGTTGCGCGTGACGCGGAACGCATCCTGCCCGAGGACCTCCATCCCCGGGAAGAGTGCGGTCATGTGGGCCTCGATCACCTGCTCGAGTGGGACAAATCGCTCCAGGTCGGGAAGCACGACGAATCGGGGCAGGATCGGCGGAATCTTGACCCGTGCAAACCTGGTCAAGCCCGTCTCCGGGTTTCTGACCACCACCGCCATGTTGAGCGAGAGATTCGATATGTAGGGGAACGGGTGTGATGGATCGACCGCCAGGGGGGTCAGCACCGGGTACACGAGCTCGCGGAACTGGTGGTCGAGGTACTCCTTGTCATCCGGATCGAGGGTCGAGTAGTCGCTGAACACGATGCCCTCGTTGGCCAGCGCCGGGGCGACCTCGGAGAGGAACTGCTTGGAGATGGCCTCGTACTGGACCTCCACCTCGCTTCGAATCGCCGCCAACTGCTGACTTGGCGTGATCCCGTCCGGTGGCGTCAGACCGACCCCGTGAGCAACCTGCTCCTTGAGACCAGCAACCCTCACCTGGAAGAACTCGTCCAGGTTCGAGGCCCAAATCGCCAGGAACTTCACCTGTTCGAGCAAGGGAAAATCGGGCCGGCCCGCCAGGGACAGAACCCGCCGGTTGAACCCGAGCCACGAGAGCTCACGGTTCAGGAAATGGTCTGGGTTGAAAGCTTCCATCTCTTGCTCACTGTTTAGAGCATCTGGATTACCAAATGGTTAACGGTCGAGACGAAGACCACCTAAGAGAAACTGTCGTAGGTGGCTCGTCACCGTCTGGGTGTGCTGCTGCGGATCGGGGGCGGATATCACCGATTTGGCCGCTGACATGATCGTGTCCTGGATGAGCCGTCCGGCGAGCTCGGCAGGCATCGACCGAAACTCCCCTGCCGCCACGCCCTCGTAATAGAGACCGATCATGGCCTCGGCCAGATGCGAGTGCGCGGCGCGGATCCTTTGCTGGGCCTCCAAACCCATGCGTCCGACCTCACGGTGGAGGATCAGACCGAACACGGGGTCGCCGGCCACGAACTCGACGGTTCGCACCGCGAGATCGGCCAGTCGCTCGCCGGCAGTCCCGGATCGGGAGCTCGCAGTGATGAGATCGTCGATCACCCCGGGCAACTCTGCCTCGACCATGGTGGCGATCAAGTCGTCCCTGTCGACGAAGTAGTCGTAGAGCGTGGTACGGCCAACCCCGGAAGCGAGGGCGATCTCTCCCAACGGGATCTCGGCCGTGCCGGCGTCGGTGATCAGAGTCTTGGCCGATGCCAGCAGGGAGGCGCGGGTGAGGGCCTTGTGCTCGTCGATCGAGGTCGCACGGATGCGGGGCATGGGGAGAGGGTATCCCGGTTGAACAAAAAGGACACTTGTAGATTCTGCGGCGCACAGGAGGACACGATGGGAAACGATCAAGGGCACGCAAAGACGGTCCGGGTGCGAAAACAAGCCCGACCCTGGAGCGGCTTCTTCCTGGGACTCCTCCTCGGGCTCGCTGTGGCTGTGCTCCTCCAACAGGCAGGAGTGTGGCCGTTGGACAGACTGCTCCTGTACGGGTCGGCCGGTGTCTTCGCCTTGATCGGGATCCTGATGAGCGGGGCGGGGAGGGAGCGGGCAGGGGCTTTTGCCAGCGTCGTGCCCCTCGTCCTGGCCGTGGCTCTGATCGGCTGGGGGGCAACAGGGATTGCTGAGGTCAACGAGACTGGCCAGATCAACGGTGGCTGTGCGGTGCAGGCCGAGTCTTCCGTCGACAGCACGACGGTCACCGACACCAGCCGACAGGACCCGTTCCAGGTCGACCCCGAAGGGCGCCTCTCCTGGTCAGCCACATCACCTGCACCCATCACCAACCATCTCTGGGAGATCTATGTGGATATCGGCGGCTTCCCCCTCGTTGTGGCGTCCAATGACGAGCCCGAGCCCAACACCGACGAGGACACCGAGAACACGGGTGAGGTCGCCGACATATCCGCCTACATCGCCGAGGTGTCGGATTTCACCGGTCTCGAGCTCGACGGGGTTTTCGAAGTCGGTGGTGGAATCGAAGGAGAGGGTGGCACCTGTGACGGCTTCGGATTCGTCGAGCTGACCGCTGACCCGCTGACAACCCTGCTCTCTCAGATCGCAGCCGGGGTCGGATTGCTGGCGTTGATCGGCCTGCTCGTCCTCGCCTTCAACCGGACCCGCGAGGCCGAGGTCGTGCCCGAGCAGCCCGTCGTCGATGACGAGGTCCCATCCGACGAGTTCGACGAGTCCTACCCCTCCACGGAGACAGACGAGACTCGTGCCGCGGCAGCAGCCGGCGGGGCAACCGGCGGAGCCCACATCCGTCCGGAGGAGGCCGAACCCGATGTCGCGCCGGAGCGGCCCGAGGAGTCGGTTGACGGCGAGAAGCCGGAGCCCGACACGGGGAACGATGCCTGACGAGAAATCGTCGTCTTGGCAAACAAGGGGATCAACGCGAAACTCGCGCTATGAGCACAGGCCCAGTGCAGCTGACAACAGAGCTGGAGGCCGAGTGGAGAGAGCGCGCCGCATGTTCCGGCTACCGCCACACTCTGTTCTTCCCGGTTGGTGACACGGACGCCGCCGCCATCGATCGGGCCCTCGAGATCTGCCTGGGTTGCGCCGTGATCGACGACTGCCTCGAGTACGCCCTGGAGACGAATCAAAGGGCAGGGATCTGGGGTGGGACGACCGAGGACGAGCGTCGCTCGTTGAGGCGCAAGTGGTTGGCCACACGTCGTCGCGTCGGCTGACACGCTGAGGACCCGAAGCTGAACGGCAGCAAAAGGGCCATCCTCGGTGTGGCCCTCCTGTTCTTCGTGAACGGGGTGGTCGTGGGCAGTTGGCTCCCCCGCCTTCCCGAGTTGAGGGACCGTCTCGGGATCGACTTGAGCGCCCTCGGCCTCACTCTGGCCCTCGGCGGGCTCGGGTCTTTAATCGGCTCATCTCTGAGCGGTCTCGTCGTGGGACGCTTCGGTGCTCGCCGGACTGCCGTGATTGCCGGGGCAGCGGTCTATCTCGTTCTTCCCCTCGTTGCTGTCGCCCCCGAGGCTCTGGTGCTCGCGCTGGTTCTTGCGGTCATCGGCTTCATCGACGCCCAGGCAGACGTGGGCATGAACGCCGTAGGGGTCCGGGTCGAGGAGTCCGTAGGCCGGTCGGTGATGACGAGGCTGCATGGCTTGTGGAGCTTGGGCACATTGATCGGCTCGGGCTTCAGCGCGCTGGCAGTCCTGGTGGGGATCGACTTGGGAATCCAGCTTCTTATCGTCTCTGCGATCGGTCTGGGTACCGCCCTGTACGCCGCACGCCTGATCCCGGAAACCGCTCCCCGTCGTCGCGAGGGGGAGCGGTCCGGCCGTCTCGCCCTCGGACTGATGCTGGCCGGCGGCTTTGCGGTGTTCATCGAGGGCGCGCCATTCGACTGGAGCGCCATCTTTCTCGTCGACGTCACCGGGACCGGCGAGGCCCTGGCGGGGACCGGTGTCATCGTCTTCACCGGGGGAATGCTGATCGGTCGCCTCGCCGGCGATCACGTGGTCGATCGATTCGGGGCGATTCCGACCCTGTACTCCGGCATCGTCGTCTCGGTGCTCGCTTGCTTCTTTGTGGTTGGGCTCCAGACAGTGGTGACGTCATTGATCGGATTCGCCGTCTGGGGGCTGGGCATCTCGGTCGCACTGCCAGTGCTGTACAAGCTGGCCGGATCACATCGCTCTTTTGGAGAAGGTTCGGGTCTGGCCGCTCTCACCGTCGGCACCCGTCTCGGGTTCATGGTCGCCCCTGCGCTGATCGGCGTCGCCGCCACCGCTTGGACCCTGCCGGTCGCATTGAGTGTGATCATCACGCTCGCAGCGGTCGCCGCGCTCCTCGCCATCCGACTCACCATTGGCAGGCCTATCCCGGCCGGAGAGTCGATCCCGGACCGGGGTGTTTCATAGCCTTGGGGTTAGACGGTGCCTGACGTCGACCGGGTATGTCGAGCAACTAGCAGTACTCCAATTCGACCCAACCCCAGGTTCCATCGTTGTTCGGGAACGTCCTGAATCGGAC
>JBEVIF010000193.1:0-10575 GCA_040510795.1 Acidimicrobiia bacterium | reverse complement strand
ACCCTGCCAGAACTCGATGAACCCGTCTACGGGGTCGCCGATCTGGTGCAGATAGATGTGGTCGATGCCCATCTCAGCCGCCTCCTCGATCGACTCGATGATCGGGGCCGCATCCGGGCCACAGGGAAGTGCTTCTTCGATGTCGGAGCGGTCCACCATCTCCACCGCTTGTTCCATGTGACCCACTGTGCGCAGGTCTTGCGCCAGTTGGCCGGTCAGCGCGGTGTTGGGCCAGACCCGATAGGCCCTATCCACAGCCTTTTCGCGGTCGGGATCCCAGCAGAGTGAAAGCTGGCTCCACACCGGGCCCTTCCCGCCCTGGTCGCGATACTTCTCGATCACCTCTTCTTCGAGCCCGGTGATCCAAAGCCCGTCACCAACTCGCGCTGCCAGTTCCACCGCCTTATCACCGAATGCCGATATGACAATCGGCGGCAGCTTCTCGGGGATGTCAAAAATTTGCGCATCCTCCACGGTGTAGTGCCGGCCGCGATGCGTGAAGCTCTCGCCTTTCCACAACCCACGGATGATCTCGATGGCCTCCTCGAGCAACTCGAGACGGATGTCCGCCGGTTGCCATGCATCCCCGAGCACGTGCTCGTTGAGGGCCTCGCCGGTCCCCACACCCCAGGTGAACCGGCCCTCGAGGAGACAAGCCGCGGTGGCGGCGGCGTGGGCGCTGATCGCTGGGTGCATGCGAACGGTGGGACAGGTCACTCCGACGCCTATTTCCAGATCCGACGTTGCCTGCGACAGGGCGCCGAGCACCGACCAGACAAACGGGCTGTGCCCCTGCTCGCTGATCCACGGGTGGAAATGATCCGAGATCGATACGAAGTCAAATCCCGCGTCTTCGGCGGCGACCGCGATCTCGACCAGCTTGCTCGGTGAGTGCTCCTCACTGGAGAGAGTCAGTCCATGCTTGATCATGAGCCAGCTTTACCCCATGCCTCGTATGGCAGAAACCACACCTGCCGATCGTTTTTGAGGGCTCTCTAAAACGGGTAATAGCACGACTTCATTTCATTTCAATCTGAAACGGGGCTCTCGTTTATGTTCGACACAATTCATCGCCCGGCCGGGGACCCGAACGGTCCTCGGGTCGGCATCGTCTCCACGTTTCCTCCCACACGGTGCGGGATCGCCAGGTTCTCGTCGGCTCTCGTTTCGTCACTCGGCGAGGTAGCCCCCGAATTAGAGGTCGATTTGGTGCGTCTGATCGACGGGCGCCCACCAACTTCGGCTCTCGGGCAGGTCGGAATGGAGATCGACCCGAACAGCCCGGTGAGCATCAGGGCCGCCGCCCGTCATCTAGACCGCTGCGATGTCGTCATTCTCCAGCATGAATACGGGATCTTCGGCGACAACGACGGAGAGTCGGTTCTCGAGCTGGTCGATTCCATCGAACGGCCGCTGATCACCGTGGTTCACACGGTCGTCGCCTCGCCCAGCGACCGGCAGCGTCGCATCATGGAACGCCTCCATGACACTTCCCGACTGATCGTGCTCTCTGAGGCAGCGCGTTCGGCTCTCGTCTCCTCGCACTCGATCCCGAGGAGCGAAGTGGTGGTGATACCCCATGGTTCGCGGTGGTCGGCGACACCGCCGCCGCGTGGCCCTGCCCGCCGACTGATCACCTGGGGTCTTCTCGGCCCCGGGAAGGGTTTGGAGCGATCCGTCGAGGCCATGGCCAAGTTGCGCGACCTGGATCCCAATCCCCGGTACACGATTGTCGGCCGGATTCATCCCGTGGTCGCCCATAACCAAGGCATCGCCTACAGACGCCGCATCGAGAGCTTGGTGAGAGACCTGGGCCTCGAAGACATGGTCGACTTCGTCGATCATTACGTCGTCGAGGACGAGTTGTACGAGATGGTTCGGAATTCACACGTCGTGGTGATCCCATACGACAACATCGACCAAGTGACATCAGGTGTCGTCACCGACGCCATTGCCGCCGGCAGACCGGTAGTCGCGACTCGATTCCCCCACGCCGAGGAGCTAGTCGGGTCCGGTTCAGGCATCATCGTCGACCACGACAGTGCGGCACTGGCCGCCGGAGTGAGAGCGCTGGCGGAGACGCCGGAGGCCTACGAACGGGCCGCGAGGTCGGCCGCAGCCAAGGGATCCGATCTCTCGTGGACGTCAGGCGCCGTTCGCTACGCCGAGTTCATCCGCAGTCTCGTCCCGGATCAGTTGACTGCCTCCAACTGATACCTGGTAAAGCAGCCGGAGTCGGCGAGAATGAAGGCTGTAAATGATCGACTTGGAGCGAAGCGAGCAGACGCTGCGTCCCGATCCACGCCGCCTCGTGGCCAGGCCTTTTCTGCCTGGGGCGGCAGCATTCGGAGGCGACAGCCGCAGACTCGAGCTGATCGTCGATCGAGTCCTCGACCTGGCTCCTGAGGTCCAGAGCCGATTGCTCGCCGACACGCTGAACCGGTCCGCTGGCCGACATCGAGACATCCGGTCCACCTGGATACAGCATTTCGGCTTGGCGTCTGAGCGGGCGCCGCGTCTCGACAAGGTGACCGATCCCGATGTCCGGCTCCTGATCGGGGCCTACCTCACGCTTGCCTATGCCTACGAGGGCGCCGCGCTAGCCAACCCGTCGATCGTCCCGCTCGGCGAAGCGAGCGGGGGGACGCAGCCTTTCGTGATGAGCGCGCGCGCGATCGGTGAAGGGCATATCTCCTCGGTCGCCTTCATCACCGGAACCGCGGGCCGGGCGGGGAGCCTTGTCTTCGATGATCGCTCTCCCTTTGCCGACAACGGTGAGCGCAAGGAGCCCCTGTACCAGCGTCTCTCCTTCACTCTCAAGCTGGCAGAGCTGGGTTTCGCCAACGAGGTATCGGAGCGAATCCTGTCGGCCTTGCCCGAGGAGTTCACACCGGCTGACCTCAACGCCGCGTTACCCACTGCCGAGGACATCGATCTCGACCCGATCCTGCTCGCAGACACGGTCAGGATGGTCCATTGGCTATCGACGTCGAGTTATGAGGTGATCTTCGACTCCGCCTTACCCCTGTCCGAGCATCTGATCTCGCCCGCGGCGCCTGCCGAGAGCCACGGAATGGAGGACGCCCGGTTCGTGCGCTTCATCGATGACGACGGTGAGGTCACCTACTACGCCACATACACCGCCTATGACGGGATGCGGATCCTTCCCCAGATGATCAAGACCAAGGACTTCAATCATTTTCGGATGACGACGATGAGCGGGCCCACTGCCTATCACAAAGGGCTCGCACTGTTCCCGAGAAAGATCAGGGGTGATTTCGCCGCGGTTTCCCGGCACGATCAGGAGACGACCTTCGTCATGCGAAGCGACAACGTCCGCCATTGGGGCAATGCCGAGGCCGTGCTCGTCCCCGAGCAAGGCTGGGAGTCGATCCAGACCGGGAATTGCGGTTCACCGCTGGAGACCGATGCTGGGTGGCTCCTCATCACCCACGGGGTGGGCCCCATGCGTCGTTACGTGCTCGGCGCGGTCCTGCTCGATCTCGACGAGCCGACGAAGGTCCTCGGTCGGCTCACCTCCCCGCTCCTCGAGCCGCTGGAGGATGAGTCGTTCGGGTACGTCCCCGACGTCGTCTCCTCGTGCGGGAGCATGATTCACGACGACCATCTGATCCTGCCCTATGGCTACGCCGACTACGGGATCAGGGTGGCGACGGTGCCTGTCGATCAGGTCCTCTCACAGATGTCGTAGCCGACAGTCGCCGATACACCTCTGAGTAGTTGGCCGCCATGACAACGTCTGAGAACCGAGCTTCGGCAGTGGTTCGGCAGACAGCGCGATCCAGGCTGTCTATTAGCTCAACGGAGTCAACTGCCTCTCCGACATCATCCACCAGGTAGCCGGAGATTCCGTCCTCGATGACCTCGGGGAGCGCCCCCATTCGCCAGGCGATGACCGGTGTGCCAGAGGCCAGACTCTCCACCGCCACCAGCCCGAACGGCTCGTGCCAACGAAGCGGCATCACCATCGCACGAGCGCCGCCAAGGAGCCGCCAGAGGTCGTCCCGGTCCAGTGGCCCCACATACTCGACTTCTCTCGAGCAGGCCGCCAACACCTTCGTCTCGAAGAAGTCACGGTGCCGATCCTCGACGATCCCGGCCAGGTGAAGCGGAATCCCGGCGGAACGCGCCGTCTCGATGGCGAGGTCGGGCGCCTTCTCAGGGGCCATGCGGCCGACAAATACCAGGTATCCACCCTCGCCACCTCCAACCGGGATCTCACTCGTCCGTATGCCGTTGGGGACTGTGGCGACGTAGTTGAGCTCGGGCAGGAACGCTCGCTCGCTCTGACTGAGCGACACAAAGGGCATCTCGGAATACTGCAATAGCAGAGGATGAGTGGCCGGGTCCCAAGCCACTCCGTGGAGGGTCGTGACGATCGGGGTACCGATCAGACGACTGAACACCAATGCGTGGACGTGGAGATGGGAGTGGATGACATCGAACGTCCCGTTCCGGGAGGCTTCCATGGCGATCGAGAGATGACGCTCCTCTTCCAGACGTGGATCAGCTCCGCTGGAGTCGAGCGGGGCCATGACGGTCTCGATCAGTCGCGCCGAACTTGCCGACCCGGCTGCGGCGAACAGTGTCACGTCGTGGCCCATCGCCACGAGTTGCTCCGTGAGATCGTGTGCGACCCTCTCCCAAGGGCCGTAGCCAGATGGTGGATAGGGATGGCTGATCGGGGCGATCATCCCGATGCGCAGGCTCACCCCACAGGCGCCCTGACGAGTCTGTGCCCGGCCTGAAGGGCGCCGAGGGCGGAGAGCGTGGACTCGGCGCCTCGATTCAGGTTGACCCCGGCTGCTTCGAGCCCGTCGTATCCAGCGCCGGTCGAATGGTCGTAGAGGAGTGCGCCGGTGTCATTTCGACCCAGCATCCAAGCCGCGGCAGCGGCGAGGCCGGTGTCCCATAGGGACCCTCCGTCGACCGAGGTGGCGCGTAGACATGCGTCGGCCATGGCCCAGGCTTCAATCGGTTGCTGGTCGAATGCCGGTCCTCTCTCACCTGGCCCACGCCCGCCGACCGGAGTGAAACTGAAGCCGCGCTCGCCGGTTTCAGTTTCGATCAGCCATTCGAGAAGATCGAGGCCATCGGCGACCATGTTGTCATCGTCCAGCAGCGCTCCTGCGGCAATGAGGGCTTCCGGGATTCTTGCGTTGTCGTAGGTCAGACGGGGCTCGGGCCATTTCCAGGCGCCATGGTGGGGACGGGAAAGGCGCTCGGCGGTGCGGTGGAGAAACACCTCGATCTTCGGGGCGGCGGGCCAGGCCCCAAGCGCGGCGACTGCGCCCAGAACGGCGTACGCGTTGGATCGCGGATGGGGACTTTCGAGGTCGAGGCCCCTGGAGAAGACGGGGAACACTCGACCGGCGTCCTCGGTGGCAGCCAGGGCATATCCCAAACCCCAGAGGGCACGGCCGTGTGCATCGTCCGAGCCCCGGGCGTCGACCCAGACACCAAACGGGCTCATCCGGTTGTGCCATCCCCCCGGCACGCGTCCGGCGAGGACGAACTGGAGGTACCGCCGCATACCGAGACCATCCGGACGGATATGACTCAGGACTACCAGTGCCCTGGCATTGTCATCGGTCGTGTATCCACAGCTTCGCCTGGGTCGGTCGAGGATCGCGTGCTCGTAGAGACCGAACCGGCCGGTCAGCACCTCGAGATGGAGAGTGTTTGGTGGGTCGAGGGCCTGGTCGAGGATCACAAGGCGCTCGCGATGACACGGTTGACCGTCGACTCCGCTCGGCCCAGCCAGGTTCCTCTCCGGGAACGAGCCCAGGCATCCGCCAGGGCGCCGCTATGGAAGGTGTCAGTGATGATCGGGTGGAGATAGGAGCTGCGGCACACTTCGCGGGTGTTGCCCAGCTTCTCGGCCGTGGCGTCGATGGCGCGAAGCAACAGGGCATCTTCGTCGCCCTCCTCGGGCCATGTCATCAGCTCTCCGGCCACGGCGGTGCTAGCCCCCCAGGTGCGGAAGTCTTTGGCGGTGAATGGTCCGCTCATCGTCTCGGCGAGATAGGTGTTCACGTCCGTGGAAGTGATGGCGGCGACTCCGTCGTGTGTCTCATAGCCGAAGAGGGTCTGGCCACCGAGCTCCTGGCATCGCGATATGAGACCGGCCAGACGTCGGTCCTGGAACACGAGCTGATGGTCCGCCCCACCTTTGCCAGCGAAATCGAAATGAACATGGAGCCCGTCTACCTCGACATGCTCGCAGGTGATCGTCGTTAGCCCGTATGCATCGTTCTCGTCGGCGTATTTCTGGTTCCCTACCCGGATCAAGGTTCGATCCATCACGGCGACGGCGAGGGCGGTCACCTTCAACCGGGACAGCCCCTTGCGTGACAGTTCTGAGTCGGTGCGTCTTCGCAATTGTGTGAGGCGCCGCCCGAACTCACCCATTCGCTCGAATTTCACCTCGTCGCGGGTTTCCTCCCAAACCGGGTGATAGATGTACTGCTTGCGCCCGGCCTTGTCGTATCCGGTGGCCAGGATGTGGCCAGACCGATCGGGCGAGATCCAGACATCGGTCCAGGCCGGCGGTATTACCAGAGAGTCGATCCACTTCCGGACCGACCCGTTGATCGTGTTCCCCTTGGGGTCTGAATAGGAGAAGCCACGACCGCGCCGGATTCGGCGAAAGCCAGGGCTCTCGTCGGTGACGTAGTTGAGCCCGGCATCGGCGGCGAGTGACATCGATTCGATGGAGATCATGGCCGCCCAAAGATTTCCCCCAGCGGGGCTGTACCAAACGAGATTTAGGTCAGCTCACGGGTGCGAGTCCGCTGACCTCCACCAAACAGTCCGGGCGGGCGAGCCCAGAGACCTGGATGACAGACGCAGCAGTTGGAAGGTCCCCCCATACCTCCTGTGCTGAGGCGAACGCGGTGGTGGCGTCGGTCGGCGAACGAGGTAGACCGTGCCGTTATTTCAACGGGCCAGCCCTTCGATTTCCCCTGTCGAAGGCGGCCAAAAACAAGGCGCTGGGTTAGCGAAGACAGCGCAGGGGTAACTGAGGGCGACCACCGGGAGTAGCCATCCGAGACGCCCCTGCGCCGAGTTCGTCCACCATCCCAGCCGACACGCCCGAGTCCACGGCGGAGCGCGTTCTCCACATTGCTGCATTCACTTTTGTGGGAGCAATCTTGTTGTTGGCTGCAACGTCCCTTCTCGGCGTTCGGACCGGAACCGTGGCGGCCCAGGGCGAGGGCTATTTGATCGAGGTGCTGCACACGCAGGTCAGTCGCCCCGGTCTCGCCACTCCGTTCGGCGTGGTCATCTCGACGATCGACGGGTCGGACCTACCGGAAACGATCACTCTGAGGTTGGACACTTCCTATCTGGTCAGCTTCGATTTCAACGGCCTGGAGCCAACGCCGTCGGCGTCGTTCAGCAACGAGCGCTGGACGTGGTGGTCGTTCGACGTGCCATCGGATCAATCGAGCCTTCGCGTTGGTCTCGATGCCCGGCTCGAACCGTCTGTGCAGTGGGCGAGGTCGGGGTCGGCGACACTCGAGATCGATGGATCGAGCATGGTCGGAGTCGATTTCACCACTTGGGTAATGCCCTGAGGAGGGAACTATGGAGATATTGCTGCGGGCGACAGTCGTGTACTGGTTTCTCTGGCTCGTCGTCCGGGGGACAGGGAAGAGGTCACTATCCGAGCTGACGCCGCTCGATCTCCTGCTCATCGTCGTCGTGGGGGACTTTGTCCAACAGGGCGTGACCCAGGAGGACATGTCGGTCACCGGGGCCATCATCGCCGTATCCGTGTTCGTGGGATGGACTCTCGTGGCCGATGCCTGGGAGCGGCGATCGAAGATCGCGAGACGGCTGTTGGTGGGTGAACCCGTGATCGTCCTCCGCTCCGGCGAGCCATTGCAGGACAGGTTGGACAAAGAGCGGGTCACAGTCGAGGAGTTGAAGGAAGCAGCCCGGTTAGATGGCTATGGAGACCTCGGCGACATCGACTACGCCGTGCTGGAGACGGACGGCAAGCTCAGCTTCATACCGGCACAGACCAAGTGAAAAGGCGGGCCCTTGCGGGCCCGCCTTTCTTGGTTCGTGTTTGTTCTAGAGGATATAGATCAGAAGGGCGATGATCAGCAACACCCCGACAATCGTCCAGATGACTCCGGTTCTTGCCAAGACAGCCTCCTTTGTGTCGAATTTCCTTACCCGCCCGCACCGGCAGCGAAACGAAACATTTGTCGCGGTTGAGAGAATGCTGCTGTGGGTAAAAGGCAGCGCCATGTCGACCGATCCCGCGATAATTGCCGACGAACTGACCAAGCGCTTCGAAGAAGGGGCTGGGGTCTTCGACCTCGATCTTCGGGTGGAGCGCGGGCGAATCGTGGCCCTGATTGGCCCGAGCGGGTCCGGGAAGACGACCACCGTACGTCTCATGACCGGTCTGCTCGCACCCGATTCCGGATCGATCTCGGTTCTTGGCCAGGATCCGACGAGATTCACGTCTGCGACCAGGTCACGTATCGGTTACATGGCCCAGGACTCGGTGTTCTTCCCCGACCTGACCCTCCGGGAGAACCTCAATTTCGCGGCCTCCTTGTTCGGAGTCCCTCTTCGACGCAAGCGTCGGGTGAACGAGATGGTTGAGCTACTCGATTTGGGCGACGCGATTGATCGACTGCTGCGCGATGCCTCTGGCGGTGAGAAGAGAAGATTGTCGCTGGCGGCGACGTTGATCCATAGCCCCGACCTTCTGTTCCTAGACGAGCCGACCGCGGGGATCGACCCGATCTTGCGGCAGAAGTTCTGGGACCACTTCGAGTACCTCTCCGAGCAGGGGTCGACCCTGATGGTCACAACCCAGTACGTGGGTGAGGCGGCCTTCTGCGATCTCGTCGGTGTGCTCGCCAAGGGGAGGGTGCTGGCTCTGGACACACCGGACGGGCTACGCCGACGTGCCCATGGGGGCGACTTGTTCGACGTGGTTTTCGCCGCGCCCCCGGCACGTGACGACCTGGTGGCCCTCACCCGAGCCGATGGAATCAGCAAAGTGACCTGGCTCGATGATCACAGTGTGCGCTTGGTGGTAGCCGATGCCGGAGAGATTTCTTCCACACTGGCCGACTGGGCCAGCCAGCGCGGCCTCGAGTTGGAACGATCGGAGGCTTTTCTGCCGCCATTCGACGACGTTTTCGTCGAGTTGGTGAAGGCGGCCGAGGATGAGGAGACTGATTCGGAAGGCGACGTAGCCCTGGCGGGCTGAGTAATTGCATGAGATCTCTGACCCGGAGCCTCGCGTTCCTTCGCAAAGAGCTGGTTTCCGTCTGGCGACAACCCCGGTTGATCGCCACGCTGGTACTAGGCCCCTTCCTGATTCTCTTTCTCTTTGGGCTCGGTTATCAGGAGTTGCCCGAGCCCTTCCGAACCCTGGTGGTGGCGGAGCAGGACGGATCTGCCATTGGCGTCGATGCCGCCGAGCTGGACGAGGCATTTGGCGAGGGCATCGATCTGGTCGGGGTCACCGATGATCTCGATTCGGCCCGCCAGAGCCTGGTTTCGGGGGAGATCGATCTGGTCCTCGTCGCCCCGGAGGACGGGCTCGAGGCGCTGGAGCGTGGGGAGCAGGCGACCTTTTCGATCTTCCACGCGGAGATCGACCCGGTGATGACCGGAAGCATCGACTTGCTCGCCCGTCTGTCTGTGAATCAAATCAATCAGAGGGTGCTCACCGGCATCGTGGAACAGGCGCGGACCGAGTTGAGCCAGACTGATGGCCCGTTGGCCGACGCCCTAGAAGACGTGCCGGACATCGATCCCAGTCTGTTGGTCAGCCCGTTCACAGTGGAGACGAGCCCGGTGACCGAGCAACCCCCGTCCCAGGCGGCGTACTACGCACCGGGGGTGCTGATTCTCCTGGTCCAGCACCTCGCTCTGACCTTCGCTGCCCTGTCCCTGGTTCGTGAGCGTCAGCTGGGTATGACCGAGATGTTCCGCGTCTCGCCGTTGACCGTCAGGGAGGCGATGTCGGGCAAATATCTGTCGTTTCTCGTGCTCGGGATGGCTCTCGCCAGCGGCCTCGCCCTCACGATGCCACTGCTGGGGATCGAGGTCCAGGGCCCCCTCTGGTCTTTCGCGCTCACCGTGGCCCTGGTGATCTTCGCCTCGCTGGGTCTCGGTTTCGCTCTGTCGGGCCTGGCCAAGAGCGACAGCCAGGCCGTTCAATACTCGATGGTGGTGCTGCTCGTGTCTATCTTCTTCACCGGCTTTGTCCTACCACTGGATCAGCTCACAGTTCCGGTGCGCTGGGTTTCGTATCTCGTGCCGGCCACCTACGGGATCGCCGGGCTCCAGGACGTGATCTTTCGCGGGCGACCAGCCCCTCCTTCGCTCCTGGCGGCCCTCTTGATGTATGGGCTCGTGATGGCGGGGCTCGCCTGGCTCGCAGTCCGGAAAGACGTCGAGCCGGCGAGCGTCCCAGCCGTGAAGGTCAGTTAGCCATCAACTGCTCGAGGTTGGCCCGAAGCTCCTCCCACGCCGTGCGAACGTCCTCGCTGACTTCGATCTCGTCCAACTGCT
>JBEVIF010000192.1:0-5015 GCA_040510795.1 Acidimicrobiia bacterium | reverse complement strand
CCTCACCGTCGAGAAGAACGTTCTTTCGGTGAGTGCCGAGCGGCGCTGGGAAGCGACCGAGGACGTCCAAATCGTCGCTTCCGAGCGGCCACAGGGCACATTCAATCGCCAGCTGTTCCTTGGCGAGGGGCTGGACGCAGACCGTGTCGAGGCTTCCTACGACAACGGTGTCCTCTCGGTGACCATCCCGGTCGCTGAGCAGGCCAAGCCGCGCAAGGTCGCGATCTCGGCCGGCGCAGACGCTCGGACCATCGAGGCGAGCGCCAGCGAATCCTGATCCAACCCACTAGAGCAAACAGCGGCGCCGGCTCCTGAGGGTCGGCGCCGCTGTCTGGACGCGATGAGAAACGCCCCCTATGCTCCTATCCGACATGAACCGGCTCTTCGCCCACGGCCATCACCATCACCCTTCATGGGTCGGATGACGATGGGCTGAGGCCGAGAAGCCACCAACGCAAACGCCGACCTAAGCGGTCGGCGTTTCTCGTTTACGAGGGCGATATCCCGGCCGCACGGCGGGAAGGAACCCCGACATGAGCACCGAGCCGACGATCCACCTGGCCCTCCCCAAGGGGCGAATGGAGACAGGTGTCTTCAACCTGCTCTCCGCCGCCGGCATCGAGCTCCATCTCGGGCAACGGGGCTACCGACCGGTGCTCTCCGAGCCCGGGTTCGAAGTGAAGCTCCTCAAGCCGCAGAACATCGTCGAGATGCTGGCGGTCGGGACCCGCGACATCGGTTTCGCCGGCGCCGACTGGGTGGCCGAGCAGCAGGCGGATGTCGTCGAGCTGCTCGACACCGGTCTCGACCCGGTTCGCATCGTGGCTGCCGCCTCAGAGAGCCTGCTCGATGAGAGCGGCAATCTCCCGAATAGAACAATCGTCGTGGCCAGTGAGTACGAGCGGCTCACCCGGACCTGGATTGCCAATAGACAACTCGACGCGTCCTTCGTTCGATCGTATGGGGCGACTGAGGTCTTCCCGCCCGAGGACGCCGACGTCATCGTCGACAACACCGCCACCGGCGAGACCCTCGCCGCCAACGGGTTGGCCGTGGTCGATGAGCTGATGCCGTCTTCGACCCGCTTTTACGCGAGCCAGGGCGCCATGGCCGACCCCGATAAGAAGAGTGCGATCGACGGGCTGGTGTTGAGCCTGCGCTCGGTGCTCGATGCGCGAAAGAGAGTCATGCTCGAGCTCAACGTGTCGCTCGCCGACCTCGACGCCGTCATCGACGCACTGCCCGCCATGCGCGAGCCCACAGTGGCCACACTCCATGGTGGCGCCGGTATGGCGGTCAAGGCGGCCGTGCTCCGAAACGAGCTCCCCCGACTGATCCCCCGGTTGAGGCAGCTCGGTGCCACAGACATCGCAGTCTCGAAGCTGGAGCAAATCGTCCCATGAGCTCACCCGCGACCTATCTCCCGCCAGGCTTTGCTGTGCCCATCGATCTGGACCTCTCCAAGAACGAGGGGCGAAGCCGGGCCGAGGAGCTACTCGATGCGATAGACGACCCGCGGCGATTGGTCGGCCGTTACCCGGATACATCTCCTCTTCAGGCCCGGCTTGGCGCACTGCACGGGGTATCCGAGGATCGGGTCCTGGTGACAGCCGGGGGCGACGATGCCCTTTCCCGTTGTTTTCTTGCCCACGTGTCCGAGGGCGGCGAGGTGGTCAGCACCTATCCCACTTTCGAGATGATCCCGCGCTACTCCGAGCAACGACGGGCAACGTTGTCGGAAGTGCCCTGGTGGACCGGCCCCTTCCCTGTCGAGGAGGTCTTGGCGGCGATCGGCGAGGACACCGACGCGGTATTCATCGTGTCGCCCAACAACCCGACGGGTGGTGTCGCGACCGAGATCGACCTCCTCAAGATTGCCGGTGAAGCGCGATTGCTGGTCCTCGATGCCGCATACGTGGAGTTCGCCGAGTCCGACCCGACGCCCGCACTGCTCGAGCTGGACAACGTGGTCGTGACCCGGACCATGTCGAAGGCCTACGGGCTCGCCGGTCTCAGGGTCGGGTATCTGCTCGGGCCCCCGGAACTCGTCGCGGCCATCGGGGCCTTTGGCAACCCGTATCCGGTCTCTGCACTCTCTGCCGCCCTCGCCGAGACCCGGCTGGACCGGCCCATCTTGGAACTGACGACATTCGTCGACGAAGTGAAGAGGGAACGGGTCGTCCTGACCGGCACCCTGACCGGCGTCGGCGCTCGCCCGCTCCCATCGCAAGGCAATTTCGTCCTCGCTGAATGCGACGACGCCGATTGGGTGGTATCGGCTGCTGCCTCACTTGGTGTCGGACTGCGCCGGTTCCCGGGCCGGCCCGGGCTCGAGTCGGCGGTCAGGATCACCGTCCCCGGTGACGGCGACGATTTCGACCGGCTGGTGACGACGCTCGGCTCGGTTTTCGACCCGCAGGCGATCATCTTCGATCTCGATGGGGTGATCGCCGATGTGAGCAGCTCCCAGATCCACGCCATCATCAAAACGGCCCGTAGCTTCGGAGTAGAGATCGAGCCCTCGAATATCGAAGCATCCAAGACCGATGGCAACAGCAACGATGACTGGGAGCTGACCCGACGCTTGTGTCTCGAACGCGGCGTGGACGCCCCGATCGAGTTGGTGACCGAGCGGTTCGAGAGCCTCTATCAGGGGAGCGGATCCGGGCCCGGGCTCAAGCAGGCGGAGACATCGCTGGTTGATGCCGGGACCTGGCAAAGGTGGGCAGCTAGCAGGCCTCTAGGCGTCGTCACCGGGCGCCCTCGCTCCGATGCGGTCGAGTTCCTGGAACGCTTCGACCTCACCGAAGGGCTCGCTGCCCTGGTGACACGGGAGGATGCCCCGCTCAAACCTGACCCGGCGCCGGTGCTGAAGGCTCTCGACATGATGGGAGTGACGCGGGCCTGGATGCTCGGGGACACGCCCGACGATCTGGCGGCGGCACGGGGGGCCGGAGTGGTGCCCATCGGGGTCATCGCACCCGGCGACGACCCATCACGGGCCAGGGAACGCCTGCGGCCCGCGGCCCGAATTCTCGACAAGACGATCGACCTGGAGGCGATGCTGCCATGACGCGACGATCAGAGATCCAACGTGAGACCACCGAGGTCACCATTCATGGCCACCTCGATATCGACGGGACCGGTGTCTCAGACATCAAGACTGGACTCGGCTTTCTCGACCACATGCTGGCGGCCCTGGCCAAGCACGGGCGATTCGACCTGACCCTCACCGCCACCGGTGACACCGAGGTGGACGACCACCACACGGTCGAGGACTGCGCCATCGTCCTCGGGCGCGCCTTCGACGAGGCACTCGGGGATCGCACCGGCATCGCCCGTTTCGGATATGGCTATGCCCCTCTCGACGAGTCGCTGAGCCGGGCGGTCGTCGACCTCTCCGGACGCCCCTGGCCCGAGGTGTCGATCGATTTCACCCGGGAAGCCATCGGCGAGATTGCGACCGAGAACATCATCCACTTCCTCAGATCATTGGCGATCGAGGGTCGGATGGCGCTCCACATCGACCTGTTGCGCGGAGATAACGACCACCACAAGGCCGAGTCGGCGTTCAAGGCACTGGCGATCGCACTTCGAGCAGCGGTGGCCGTCGACGGCGACAGCGTGCCCAGCACCAAGGGAACTCTGACTTGAGACTGGTGACCATCGTCCCCACCGGGACGGCCAACACCGCTTCGGTCGTCGCTGCCCTGACCCGACTCGGGGCAGCGGTCGAGGAGGCAGCTTCAGCTGGCGACGTCGAGACCTCTCCGGGCGTTGTTCTCCCCGGGGTGGGCGCCTTCGGGTCCGCTATGGACAGGATCGAATCCCTGGGTCTCGCCGCCGCGATTCGGGAAAGGATCGAAGTCAACCGGCCCACCCTTGCAGTGTGCGTCGGGATGCAACTATTCAGCCGGCACAGCGAGGAGAGCCCTGGAGCCACCGGCCTGAAGGTGCTCGAGGAGACGGTGGTTCGTTTTGCTGACGGAGTGACTGTGCCCCAGATGGGTTGGAACCGGGTCGAGCCCGGCCCCGGCTCCCGGTTTGTCGAGTCGGGCTGGGCATATTTCGCCAACTCTTACCGGATCGACCGGCTCCCCGAGGGATGGGTGGGCAGCAACACCGACCACGGTGGCAGGTTCGTCTCAGCACTCGAGAAAGGTGACGTCCTCGCCTGTCAGTTCCACCCCGAGCTCTCCGGTGAATGGGGCGCCCGCCTCCTCGACCGCTGGCTCCAGAGAGTGGAGACGGCAGCATGACTCTGGCATCACGCGTCATACCGTGTCTCGACATCAAAGACGGGCGCGTCGTGAAGGGGGTCAAGTTCCAGGGTTTGCGGGACGCAGGTGATCCGGTCGAATGCGCCGGCCTGTACGAGCGCCAGGGCGCCGATGAGATCGTTCTCCTGGATGTGTCGGCCACACCCGAGGGCAGGGGCCACGCGCTGGAGACAGTGCAGGCAGTCCGCTCCGTGCTCTCCATCCCCCTGGCGGTCGGCGGAGGGGTGAAATCGCCCGACGATGCCGGGCGTCTGCTCGAGGCAGGCGCCGACAAGGTTGGGGTCAACACAGCTGCCGTGTCACGGCCCGGGCTCATCGGCGAGATTGCGGAGAGATTCGGGACCCAGTGCACTGTGCTGGCCGTCGACGCCGCCGCCGGCAAAGCGGGCTGGGAGGTGGTGGTGGAGAGCGGCAGGAAGAGGACCGGGCTCGATGCTGTCGAGTGGTGCCGTAAGGCGGTGGCGATCGGCGCCGGCGAGATCCTCCTCACGAGTTGGGACCGCGACGGGACCAGGTCGGGCTACGACCTCGACCTGATCACGTCGGTCTCGTCTGTGGTGACCGTCCCCGTGATCGCCTCAGGTGGCGCCGACGGGCCGGGCCATCTGGTCGCAGCGATCGAAGCAGGAGCCTCAGCTGCGCTGATCGCCTCGATCCTTCATGACGGCGACACGACGGTGGGAGAACTGAAAGCGGCGTTGCGTGAAGCGGGCATAGTGGTGCGGCCGTGATCGT
>JBEVIF010000191.1:0-6052 GCA_040510795.1 Acidimicrobiia bacterium | reverse complement strand
ATGGGAGTCGCCACCGCCGCTCGCCTGGCCGAAGGTCAGGATCTCTCGGTCCTTCTTGCCTCGGACGGCGACAGCGCGGCATTCCATGTGGTGCTATCGGAGCATCTGGTGAAGAAAGTCGCACCTTCTGAGCTGCCGACCATCGCTGAAGAGCCTCTTGCCGAATTCATTCCCCATGAGATGGAGCGTCGGGTCCTGGTGCCGGTGGATTCGGCCCGGAACGAAACCGAGGCGTTCCTGGAGAGTGTGTTCGGGATGCTGCGAAACCCGTGGCACGAGCCCGATCGCCCTGAGCCTGCGGTGCTAAAGGTGCGTGAGCCGGGGGAGAGCTTCTCGATGACCGAAGACGATGCCCCGAGCACCTCCGCCGCCGAGGCTGCGGTGGACATCCGGTCGGCATTGTCCACTTTCGACCGTGGTCGTCGAGCCGCCGAGATCGCAGGAGAGGCGGTCGAAGCCACGGCTTGAGCGACCAGGCCCGGATTCGTTGTGTAGGTTGCTGGCACTAGAAATCGTGGCCCCGGTGAAAGGACTCTGATATGTGCTGTGTCGCGACGGTCATGGTCCTGCTCGGACCACGTCTGGGGATCATTGTCTGGGGTCTGGCGCAGCCCGCCCGTTGGGATCTGGCCTTCTCCACGTTCGTGTGGCCGCTCCTCGGGTTCGTATTCCTTCCGTGGACCACCCTGATGTACGTGGCCGTCGCCCCAGGCGGGGTGACCGGCTTCGATTGGTTTGGGATCGTTCTCGCGGTCGTGGCCGATATCGCCTCTTATTCGGGCGGTGCCTACGGGAACCGGGACCGAATCAGGAGCTACACGCCGACCGCTCCGCCGATGCCCAGATAGTGAGTTGAAGGCGAACGGCAACTGTTCGCCTTGGCGGCCCTATGAGCTACGCCTGCCACCTCAGGTAGGTGGCCCCTAGACGGCCATATCGGCTGTCAGCACGGCCGCCAGGACACCAGTAGCTCCAACGAGAACCCATAGAGGATCGGCCTGAACCAACAGACCGATGAGCACCAGGAACGGGACTCCCGCAAGTCGGTTGATGGCTATCGCCCGGTTCACAGGCTGTGGCGACTGGCCTATGGATGCGATCTGGATCACTGCCATGCATACCAGGGCAAGGGCCACACCTCCCACGAGAAGCCAGCGCTGGGCGGTGAGCATCGGCTCTTCGCCCACACTGAGAATGGCCTGGTCGAGTGCGACCCCGACGATCGCCAGCGCGGCCGCCAGCGGAAGATGGGTGTAGATCCAACCCGTGGGCCGCCACGTCCTCCTTTCGACGCTCCGGCGCCTCACCACGCTGCCTTCGGCATTGTCGAAGTAGAGCCACCAGAGGAGGGTCGCCAACAGCACGCCAAGGATGGTTGCGATCAGTGTCGACGTCGACCATCCGATGTGGCTGAGCCCGGACACGACTGCGGCGAGCGATTCGCCGAGCACCAGGATCACGAACAACCCGAAGCGCTCGGGGAGGTGTGACTGGTCGAGGGGCACCGTCGCCTGCTGTCGTCTCACCACCCACGGTGTGGCGAGATCGATGGCCAGAGCCACCCCCCAAACGTAGAAGCGGGCCGGATCCGGTACGAGGACCGATGCGGTCCACACCGCGGCAGCCGAGCCGAAGCCGATCAGGTACCCGCTGACCAGATCGCGTGTTTCGGTGACGTGCCGGTAAACCCGGTAGTAGAGGGCGAGAAGGACCAGCCGTGCGGCGGCGTATCCGGCCGCGAAGACGGTCGTCGATTCAGACGGGCCGTGGGCCAATGAAGCGGCCATGACGAGCACAGCAACCATCTGGGCCGCCGACCACAACCGGTAGAGGAGATCGTCGGTGTCATAGCGATCGGCGTAGAAAGTGTTGCTCGCCCACAGCCACCAGAGCAGGGCGAAGTAACCGAAAAAGGACCACAACCCCGTCCACGACGTGTCGGCGAGGAGACGTCCTCCGAGTACTGCGATGGCCACGACAAAGGCGAGGTCGTAGAAGAGCTCGAGCCAACTCGCAGTCCGATGCCCACCATCTCCCATCGTCTGAAGACGTGGGGGAGCAATCCTGGCCATCCGCCCCGCCCTTGGCTCGCTCACTTCGATCTGCTCCCTAGGCCTCTTCACGACATGCCAACCATCGGACAATATCCCGCGTCGTCCCGGTGTCGGCGGGAGCGGGACCAATGTGGCTCTAATCTGCCTCACATGAGTGCCTCACCTCAGCCCTACCTGCCGCGAATGGTGCGGGACTGGGACGAGGAGGCGCCTGGCCAATTGCACCAGTGTCTCGAAGGGTCCATGGTCTTCGTTGACATATCGGGGTTCACTGCGATGTCCGAGCGTCTCGCCAAGTATGGAAAGCTCGGTGCTGAGGAGCTCACTGCGGTGATCGCAGCCACCTTCCATGAGTTGCTCGCTGCCGCCTACTCCTTCGGGGCCAGCCTCCTCAAATTCGGTGGAGACGCCTTGCTGCTCTTTTTCGCCGGTGACCAGCATGCGATTCGTAGCTGCGCCGCGGCCCTGGCCATGCAACAGCGGCTGGATGAGGTGGGCGTGTGTGTCACCAGTGCCGGCAAGGTCACACTGCGGATGTCAGTCGGCATACACAGCGGCATGTTCGACTTCTTCCTGGTGGGAGGATCCCATCGAGAACTGATCGTCTCCGGCCCTGCGGCCACTCGCACGGTTGAGATGGAGGGCGCAGCGCGAGCTGGTCAGGTCCTGCTCAGCCCGGGGACCGCTACCGCGATTCCGGCGGCGAACAGGGGACGGCCTTCGGGCCCCGGCGTTCTGCTCAGGGGGGCGATGGAAGTGGAGAGCTCGGCGCGACGGCACGTCGAATCACCGCCCGATACGCTCGCCCAGTTCGTCCCGATCGGTCTTTGCCAACTGTTGTTGAGTGGCGAGGTAGAGCCTGAACACCGACCGGCCACGGTGGCCTTTCTCCAGCATCACGGTCTCGACGACATCATCGAGCGTGATGGTGCCGAAGTGGCCGCGGAACGGTTGGATTCGTTGATCCGGGTTGTCCAGGAGGCTGTCGACGCCCGTTCCATCACCTTCCTGGCGACCGACATCGCGACCAACGGAGGCAAGATCATCCTCACCGCCGGTGTTCCGTCGACCACGGGCAACGACGAGGAGGAGATGCTGCTTGCCCTGCGCCGGCTGATCTCGGGCGGCCCAGCTCTCCCGATATCGGTCGGAGTCACCTGGGGTCGGGTATTCGCCGGGGAGGTTGGCACGCCCTATCGCCGTACTTACACGGTGATGGGCGACACGGTGAACCTGGCGGCACGACTAATGGCGCGGGCGCCGGCAGGTGAGATCTACGCCTCAGCTGAGGTGATCTCAGGGTCACGAACCACCTTCGATCTGAGCACCCTCGAGCCATTCATGGTCAAGGGCAAGAAATTCCCGATCAATGCCGTTTCGGTCGGTGATCCGCAGGGGAGCAAGAGCCGGCGGGCGGGCGGTGGTCTCGCGCTGATCGGGCGTGACCGGGAGCTGGCACTTCTCACCGCCGCCTGGGAGAAGGCTCGAGCCGGCAACGGCCAGATGGTGGAGCTCGCGGCGGATGCTGGCATGGGAAAGAGTCGCCTCGTCGAAGAGTTCCTGGCCACCACGCAACCGGACCGGGTGATCAACACCGAATGCCGTCTCTATCAGTCGGCAACCCCGTACTTCCCGTTCCGCGAGCTGTTGGGCGAGGTCTGGGGACTCACGAACCTGAATCCCGATGCTGCGGAGAAAGCCCTGTTCGAGCTGGTTGACACGCTGGCACCAGAGTTGGGCCCGTGGCTGTCCCTGATCGGGCTCGCGCTGGGTCTGGAGATCGCCGACTCTGTCGAGGTGTCGCAGCTCGAGGACCAGTTCCGTCCGGTACGTGCGATGACTGCGATCGGTTCCTTGCTCGAGGTGACGATGAAAGACCCGGTCGTGTTCGTAGTGGACGACACGCAATGGATGGACGAGCCATCGAGGGACTTGCTGGCAAGCCTGGTTTCCGGACTGGACCGCCTTCCGTGGATGTTCCTCCTGACCCGGTCACCTGGTGCCGAGGGGTTCCTGGCCCCGGAGTCTCCGTCCGTGACCAGGGTCGAGCTCCATCCATTGGGGCTCGATGATGCAAGAAACCTCATCTTCAGCGCCACGGAGGAAGCACCGCTGCCCCCACAGCAGGTGGAGCAGCTGGCCCAGCAGGCGGATGGGAACCCACTCTTCCTAGTCGAGTTGCTGCAGGCCCTACGTCACAGCGGGTCGCTCGAGGAGATCCCGCAGTCCGTGGAAGCCATGATCGCCGCCCGGATCGACACCTTGCCTCTGACAGACCGGAATCTTCTCCGCCGTCTTTCGGTCCTCGGCAACGGGTTCCAACTGGAGCAGGTGTCTGCTGTCCTCGGCATGGAAGGGGAGATCCCGCAAGATCAAACTCGCTCGGTGCAGAGGCTCTCCGACTTCGTGACCGTGGACAAGTCGGGACGGGTCGATTTCCAGCATTCTTTGATCCGCGACGTCGCCTACGACGGGCTTCCCTACAAGACCCGGGAACGGCTCCATGCCCAGGTGGGTGACGCGACCTTCGCCGCTTGCGGGGGGCGGCCCGAGGAGTTTGCCGAGATCCTCTCACTGCACTACTTCTATGCCAAACGTTGGAGCCGCGCCTGGCGGTTCTCCCGGATGGCGGGCGATCGAGCCCGTGAGATCTACGCCAATCACGAGGCAGCCGCCTTCTACGATCGTGCCGTCATCTCCGCCCGGCATCTCGACTGGGTAACGCATGCCGACCGGGCCGGAGTGCTCACGGCCATGGCCCGGGTTCTCTATGAGGCCGGGTCGTTCGACAGGGCCATCGCGTCCCTGCGCGAAGCCGCCCGGCTCATCGACGACGACCCCGTTGCACGGGCCGATCTGCGTCTCTTATTGGCCCGCTGCTATCAGAAAATGGGTGCCCTGTCGCACGCCCTGCGCGAGACCGCCCTTGGTTTGAAACAGGTTCAAGGGAGTGCCCTTCCCGAGGCTAGGAGGGCGACCGCCCGACTCCGTGCCTTCCGCACCGGGGTCCTCTCCGATCAGTTCCGACCCAGGATGGCGCTCAAGGTGGGTCTGCAGGCGGTCGAGGAGGCAGAAACCAGTGGGGAGATGGACGCGCTGGCACGGGCCTACACCAAGATCGACGAGGCCTACCAGATCCTGGGTTTGCGCCACGAGGCCGTCCACGAGGAGAGGGCCCTGGAGATCTTCGAGGAGCTCGGCGATCTGTCCGGCATTTTGCTCCTCGCCATCAACCTAGGGGTTCAGGCGTATGCCGATGGTCGCTGGGACGAGGCACTCACGATGTACACCAAGGCTCAGGAAGTGAGCCGTCGCAGCGGCAACATCGTCGCCGAAGGTGCGGCGGCAGCCAACCTCGGCGAGGTCCTGATCAGCCGCGGACAGTTGGACGAGGCGGAGGCTGTCCTCCAAGAGGCGAGACGAGTGCTGCGCGGACAGAAAGTGATCGCGTTTGCCCTATTCGCCGAGACGCAACTGGCAAGGCTCATGATGGAGCGAGGCGAGAATCAGACGGCGGCGGATGCCCTGAAACAGGTCATCGACGAGGCCAACCGGATCGGACAGCCCTTCTTCGCCGTCGACGCCGCGGTCCATCTCGCCGATGCCCTCACACGGTCAGGAGACCCGGAGCGTGCCCTCGAGGTAATCGATGTAGCCAAGGACCTGGCTGGTGAGGACGCTGCACTTTACGAAGTGCCCCTCGAACGTTTGCGGGCCGGGGCTCTGATCGCGATGGGCCGATCCGACGAGGCGATTGGTCATCTGGAGCCGGCGTTGGTGAGCGCCCGTGAGCAACGACTGGTGTACGAAGAGGCCCTGCTCTTATGCCTCAAGGCAGCCACAGGCACCGACAACGGCGATGCCTTCGAGGAGGCGACCCGCCTCCTCGAAGACCTAGGTGCTTCTTCGCCTTACGTCCACCGCTTGCCGTCACCGAAGTTGTAGACGACATCGACCTTGATGAAGGTGCCCAGCGGGTGGCTGAGTATGTCCGTCAA
>JBEVIF010000190.1:0-3990 GCA_040510795.1 Acidimicrobiia bacterium | reverse complement strand
GGGGATCACCAGCGGCTGTGCCGGCAGATAGGCCCACATGACGATCGCGCCAAGGAGAGCCACGCCGACTGCCACCCACACCGCGGAGTTCATTCCGTCGATGAATGCCTCGGAGGCCGCCCGGATCAGGCCTCCTCCCGCCTCCCCTATCTGAGCAGCGACCGCCGTTGCACCACCGATCGAATCGGAGGCGACGGCGGCAGCAGGTGCCGGCAGCTGGCTGACAACGGGATCCATGGCAGCGCCATACGACGACGCCAGGATGCTGCCGAGAATCGCCACGCCGAGGGCGCCTCCGATCTGCCTCGTCGTGTCATTCATGGCCGAGCCGACCCCCGCCTTGGCCAATGGCAGGGACCCCATGATCGAGTCCGTTGCGGGCGCCATCGCTGTGCCCATACCCGCGCCGAGGATGGCCAGAGCCAAGGCGACACGCCCGTATCCGGTGTCGATGGTGATAGTGGCCAGGATGGAGAGAGCCAAGGCAACGATGGTGAGACCCGAGGCAACCACGACTTTGCTCCCGAGCCGCTCGGTGAGACGTGCCGACAATGGTGCCGCCACGATCATGGTCGCCACCGGCATCACCCGGAGCCCTGCCTCTAGCGGCGTATAGCCGAGCACGAATTGCAGGTACTGCGTGTTGAGGAAGACCGTGCCAAACATGGCGAAGAACACCAGCGTTATGGCGATGCTGGCCGCGCTGAACCTCGGGTTCTCGAAGAACCTCAGCTGCAGCATCGGGTGCTCGGTGTGCGCCTCCCACCAGAGGAAAGCGGACAAAACGACGACGGCGACGAAGAAGGCGCCAACCACTAGCGGATCGGTCCAGCCTCTGTCCGGCGCTTCGATGATGGCGAAGACCAGGGCGACCAGCCCGACGATCGAGAGCACCGCGCCCAGCGGATCCAGCGGTGTCGCCTCCGGGTCTTTGGATTCCGGAACCAGGAAGGCGCCGGCTACGACGGCAACGATGACGACGAAGACATTGATCAAGAAGATCGAGCCCCACCAGTAGTGCTCGAGCAGCCACCCGCCGATCACCGGGCCCAGGATGATCCCAAGTCCAGCCACGCCGGCCCACACCGCGATGGCACGGCCGCGCTCTCTGCCGTCGAACACGTTGGTCACGATGGAGAGGGTCGCCGGCATTATCAGCGCACCCCCGACGCCCATCACGGCCCGCGCCCCGATCAACGTATTGGCAGAGTCGGAGAAAGCCGCCGCCACCGAGCTCAGCCCGAATATGACCAGGCCGACGGTAAGCGCCAGCTTGCGGCCGAAGCGATCGCCGAGAGCGCCCATGGTGAGCAGCAGGCCGGCGAACACCAAGATGTAGGCGTCGACCATCCACTGAAGCTGGCTCGCGGTCGCCTCAAGCTCTCGGACCAGAGTGGGGAGGGCGACATTGAGGATGGTGTTGTCGAGCCCGATCACCACCAGGCTCAGGGAGAGCACGATCAAAGTCGCCCAGCGTCGGCGGTGAATTGTCTCAGCGTCCAATCGCGCTCCTCGGATAGTTACGAAACTGTACCGTATCGTATCGAAAGATATGATGCCACTTTCCGACGAAAGGAGATCACTTGTCGGGCGAATTGGCCTTTGTCGAGTTCGGTGTCGAAGACGTCGACAAGGCACAGGCCTTCTACTCGGGCATGTTCGGTTGGAAGTTCGAACCTGGACCGTCGGGTCAGGGTTACGTTATCTCGTTGCCAAACGTAGGGGCCGGCATCCATGGAAGCGACCCGGGCGCCGCTCCCTATCTCTTCTTCAGAGTCGATGACATCGAAGCCGCTGTCGAGAAAGTCCTGGAGCTGGGAGGAACCGTCGACGACACCGACGTCGAGGGAGACGAGGAGTCGATCGCCCGCTTTGGCCGATTCAAGCTGTGCAGTGACGACCAAGGCTCGCCGTTTGGTCTCCACCAACCGCCACTACCCATGTAGTCACATATTGCGCCGGTACTGGCCCCCGACGGCGTAGAGGGCGTTGCTCATCTGGCCCAAGGAGGCCACCTTGGCCGTGTCCATGAGCTGGGCAAAGATGTTCCCCCCCGAGACTGCGGTCTTCTGCAGAGCTTCGAGGGCTCTCGGTCCGGCGTCCCGGTTCCGGTCCTGGAAAGAGCGAACATTTGCGATCTGGCGGTCCTTGTCCTCGGTCGTTGACCTGATCAATGCCTGGGGGACGACGAAAGGAGACCCCTCCTTCGAGATGAAGGTGTTGACCCCGACCACCGGGTAGACGCCGGCCTCCTTCTGCTGCTCGTAGTAGAGCGACTCCTCCTGGATCTTGGTGCGCTGGTACTGCCGCTCCATCGCCCCCAGAACTCCCCCACGGCTGTTGATCCGGTCGAACTCGGCAAGCACCGACTCCTCGACCAGATCGGTGAGCTCCTCGATGATGAAGCTGCCCTGAAGCGGGTTCTGGTTCTTGGCCAGTCCCAGCTCCTGATTGATGATCAGTTGGATGGCGAGGGCTCGGCGCACGGACTCCTCTGTCGGAGTGGTGATCGCCTCGTCGTAGGCATTGGTGTGGAGGCTGTTGGTGTTGTCATAGATGGCATACAACGCCTGCAGGGTGGTCCTGATGTCGTTGAACGAGATCTCCTGGGCATGGAGGGACCGCCCCGATGTCTGCACGTGGTACTTCAGCTTCTGAGACCGCTCGTTTCCCCCGTACCGGTGTTTGATTGCCTTGGCCCAGATGCGACGGGCGACACGGCCGATCACGGCGTACTCGGCGTCGATGCCGTTGGAGAAGAAGAAGGAGAGGTTGGGGGCGAAGTCGTCGATCTCCATGCCCCGGGCCAGGTAGTTCTCGACGTAGGTGAACCCATTGGCCAACGTGAAGGCGAGCTGGGTGATCGGGTTGGCTCCCGCCTCGGCCATGTGATACCCACTGATCGACACCGAGTAAAAGTTTCGGACGTCGTTGTCGACGAACCATTGCTGGATGTCCCCCATCATGCCGAGAGCGAATTCGGTGGAGAAGATGCAGGTGTTTTGGGCCTGATCTTCCTTGAGGATGTCGGCCTGAACGGTGCCCCGCACCCGGGAAACGGTCTCGGCCCTGATCCGCTCGTAGACATCCGCCGGGAGCACTTGATCCCCCGTCACTCCGATGAGCCGGAGCCCGAGCCCGTCGTGATTCTCCGGAAGGTCCCCCGTATAGACGGGCCTGGGGCGGTCGCCATAGATCTCGTCGATCCGTGCCTCGACCTCCTCCCACATGTCATTGTCTGTGATGTGGCGCTCGCAGGCCTGATCGACGGCCGCGTTCATGTAGAAGGCGAGGATCATCGGGGCGGGCCCGTTGATGGTCATCGAAACCGACGTGGTGGGGTCGGACAGATCGAAGCCGGAGTAGAGCTTCTTGGCGTCGTCGAGGGTGGCTATCGAGACCCCGGAGTTGCCCACTTTGCCGTAGACGTCGGGCCGCTCGTGGGGGTCCTCTCCGTATAGCGTCACCGAGTCGAATGCGGTCGAGAGCCGCTTCGCCGGCAACCCTGCCGCCAGATAGTGGAACCGGCGGTTGGTCTGCTCCGGGGGGCCTTCACCGGCGAACATCCGTGCCGGGTCTTCTTCCGCTCGCTTGAAAGGGAAGACGCCTGCGGTGTAGGGAAACTCACCGGGGACGTTCTCCTGGAGCAGCCATTGGAGCCGGTCACCCCACGACCGGTAGCGGGGCAGCGCAACCTTCGGCACCCGAGAGTGGCTCAGTGTCTCCTCGTGGAGCGGGACCCTGATCTCACGCCCCCTGACGTGATAAATGAATTCCGTCCCCGAGTACTCGGCGATCATCGCCTCCCAGTGGTCGAGGGCGCGGTGGTTCTCGGGATCGAGCCTCTCCTCGACCTCGGAGACGAGATCACCCACGTCGGCGCCTTGTTCCCGCGCCCCTTCGAGCTTGTACAACGTATCTGCGATCTCCGATTGCTCGATGGCCCAGGAGTCGTAAACCCGGTTCGCCGCGACGATCTCAGCCAGGTAT
>JBEVIF010000189.1:0-3051 GCA_040510795.1 Acidimicrobiia bacterium | reverse complement strand
GGAAGAGCAGCCCCTCCCAGTTGGCCAGAGTCGGCTCCGCCGGCATTTGGGCGAGGGATGTCTCCACGTCGCCACTCAGCAACGCCGCCTCGAAGTCGGCATATGGCAGGCCGGATGCCTCGGCAAGGGCGGTGAGGATCTCTTCCACCTTCAAACCTTCGATCACTGTGGCCCGGTAGACGTCAGCCACCGGCCCGACCACGAGCATGGCCACGACTTCGTTGGGGTCCATGACGGTCTGCATGCCGTAGGTCCCGGCCTGGAGCCGGGCATCCGCTTCGTTGTTGCGCACCGCAACCTCGAACTCGAGGGCAGAGCGAACTACCCCCTGGGCGGCAAGGATGGCGCCGATGTCCTCGGCGGTCGACCCCGATGGGATCTCGATCGTCACGTCCTGCCCGGGCTGGACGGACACCGGGCTTGCCGAAGGGTCGTCGGAGTTGAAGGTGGAACCGACGAGACGACCAAGGTAGGAGCCCCCGCCGACCACGGCGACCCCGGCCAGGACCACCAGCCCGATGGTGGCGACGATCTTGCTCACGCGAATCCACGGAGAGGGCTGTTCTGGCGCCGGTTCGTACGTCATTTGGTTCGGTCCAGATAGTCCTGAAGGATGATTGCGGCTGCCACCTTGTCGACGTTCTCTCGCCGCTTCCGGCGTTTCATGCCCGATTCGAGGAGAGCATCGTCGGCCATTCTCGAGGTGTACCGCTCGTCGGCCAAGACGACTTCGGCCCCTGTCGCGGCGCCTAGCTCATCCGCAAGTTTCCTGGCTTCGGATGCGGACATCCCTTCATCACCACTCAGCCCGGTGGGAAGCCCAACGACAATGGTACCGATATCGTGTTCTTTGACGAGGTTCACCACTTCGTCCACCACCGCCGACCGTGGCACAACAGAGAGTGGGCGTGCCGTGATCCCGAGGGAATCCGATATGGCCAGACCGACCCGCTTGGTCCCGTAATCGACGCCGAGAGACCGGCTCACAGACTCCCGATGAGACGTTCGGCGCTGTCCCGGGCCCGCTCCAGGGCGTCATCGAGACGGTCGCCGTGGGGGCCGCCGGCCTGGGCGAGCTCTGGATCGCGGGAGCCGCCCCCGCCGAGCTCGGTTGCAGCCTCTGAGATGATCGCCGCGGCCGAGACCCCGGCTTCGACCAGGTCCTTCGTCACCACCCCGACCAGGGACCCCTTCCCGGCCAGGGCGGATCCGGCAACCACCACCGCTGGTGAGCCGAGGCGATCCCTTACGCCCAGGGCGAGCTGGCGCAGAGAATTGGGGTCGAGGTCAGGCGCGGAGGCGACGAGCAGTGACGTCTCGCCGACCTTCGTCGCCTGGCCTGCGAGCTCGACCGCGAGCTCTCCACGTCGTTGGGAGCGCAGAATGTCCAGTTCGCCTTCCAGGGTGTCGATCCGCTCGAGTAGGCCCTCGACTCGCGTCGGCACCTCAGGTCCTGAGACCTTGAGCATCCGGCCTACTCGTTCGAGCCCGGCACGGACCTCGACGAGCTGTTGATAGGCCGCCAGGCCGGTGAGGGCTTCGACCCGGCGGAGATTGGACCCGATCGACGATTCCGATGTCACCAGCAACGGCCCGACCTGCGCCGAGGTATGGGTGTGAGTACCCCCGCAGAACTCAGTCGAGAAGCCCCCCACCTGGACAACCCGCACCGTGTCGCCGTATTTGTCGCCGAAGAACGCCAGAGCCCCCATCTCCTCGGCCTCCTCCTTGGTTGTCACCGTCGTCTTCACCCGCTCGTTGTCGATCAGCTTCTCGTTGGCCCGGGCCTCCACCTCGGCCAGCTCCTGGGGGGCGACCTGGGCGAAGTGAGAGAAGTCGAAGCGAAGTCGGCCCGGCTCGACCAGGGAACCAGCCTGGCTGGCGTGATCCCCGAGTACGTCACGGAGCGCCCAGTGAAGGACATGGGTTCCGGTGTGACTCTTGCGTATTGCCTCTCGACGAGGGATGTCGATGCTGGCCGTGGCATGCTGACCAACCGCCAGATACCCGGATTGGACCCGGACCCGATGACCGTGGAGACCCTGCAGGGCATGCTTGGTGTCGAGAACAACGGCGGACCCGGTCTCAGTCTCGATGAGCCCGGTGTCCCCGATCTGGCCCCCGGATTCGGCGTAGAAGGGCGTGCGACTGAGGAAGACCTCGACCTGCCTTCCCTCCTCGGCACGCTCGACCGGCTCGCCATCGGCCACCATCGCCAGGACCTGGCCCTCGGCGGCGTCTGTCTCGTAACCGACGAACTCGGTGAGGCCGGTGACGTCGAGCACCGAGCGGTACACCTCCTGAGCGGCGACCTCGTCCCCGCCCTTCCAGGCGGCGCGGGCGCGGCGTCGCTGTTCGGCCATCTCACTCTCGAAACCCTGAGTGTCGACTTCGACCCCCCGCTCGGCGGCGATCTCCCGGGTGAGCTCGACGGGGAAGCCGAATGTGTCGTGGAGCTTGAAGACGGTGGCGCCGGAAAGCGCCGGAGCATCTTCACGGGCCAGTTCGGCGTCCAGCAGTTGATGGCCCGATTCGAGCGTCCGGCGAAAACGCTCCTCCTCCCTGACCACGACCTGATTGATGAAGTCCCGTCGCTCGACCACTTCGGTGTACCAGTCGCCCATCACTTCGACGGTCGCATCCACCAGCGAGGGGAACACCAGGCCCTCGCCCCCGTACTGCCAGGCGTGACGCACCGCTCGACGAAGGATCCGCCGGAGCACATACCCGCGGCCGTCGTTCGACGGAACCACTCCGTCCGCGATCAGGAAGGTCACCGCACGGCCATGGTCGGCCAGGATGCGAAGGGAGACATCTTGCAGCTCGTCTACACCGTAGGTGAGGCCGGTGTATGAGGAGGCGGCAGCCCGGACGTGAGAGATGGTGTCGATGTCGAACACAGATGGCACGCCCTGCAGCACGGCTGCCATCCGCTCCAGACCCATCCCGGTGTCGATGCTCTTGGCCGGCAGGTCACCGAGGATGGGGAAGTCTTCTTTACCGGAGCCTTCTCCACGGATGAACTGCATGAAGACGAGGTTCCAAAATTCG
>JBEVIF010000188.1:0-3637 GCA_040510795.1 Acidimicrobiia bacterium | reverse complement strand
CTCTCGACGCCGGTCCCTCCGGCAACTGGTCTGTGTTGGCCCCGCAGGCGATGTCCCCGCCTTCTGCTTTCGCTTCTTGCAACGAGCGGACGATCAGCTCGCTGGTGTTGGGCCAGTCGAGACCCATCCCGCGCTGGGCGGTGTCCATCGCATCGGCCACGGCCAGGCCCCACGACCAGAGATGGCGGCGAAACGCCATGGTGGCGTCCCAATCGATGTTGGCACCCGACGCCGGGGTGTTCTCTGCCCGAGGATCAGCAACGACGTGCACGGCTGCGAAGGCGCGCCGACTTTGTAGTGGCCGGGCGGGACGTTCGAAGTGGGCAGGCTCGCCAAGGGAGTGAACGATCAGGGAACCATCTTCGAGCGGGATCGTCACCTTGGATGACATGAGGTTCTCCTAGAGGAAAGCGTTATCCGCGGATGCTACGCCCGAGGTAGGGCACCGACAAACAGGCGCTCAAAAGCCGGGTAGGCGCGCCCCGGGTGCTGGCGTGATGTCGATCGTCGACTCCGGGCGGAGTGCAACCGGCAAACCGCCCGAGACGTAGACCCGGGTCAGCCTGGCTCCAAGCTGCTGGAGGACCTCCCAGGAGATGGTTCCTCGGACATCGGCGACATCATCGGCGGTGATCTCGTCGTTGCCCGTGCTGCCGAGAAGGATGAACTCCGAGTCCGGCTCGATGCCCTCGATCTCAGTGACGTCGACTGTTAGAGAGTCCGAAGACACCCGGCCCACTACCGGCGCAGGCTGCCCTTCCACGAGAACCGACGTGCCCGGCGAGGAGGACCGGGACCACCCGTCCGCGTACCCGATGGGGAGGGTGGCGATGGTCGACGGCCGGTCGGCGATCCAGGTCCCCGCGTAACCAACGGCAGTCCCCGGCGGCACCTCGGCGATGCGCAGCGGATGCGCCCTGATGGAGAGAGCGGGGCTGATGGACGGTGGCAGCGGCCGCCCGGCGCCCGGATGCAAGCCATAGAAGGCCAGACCGAGCCTCACCAGGGAATGTCCTTCCCTCACGACGGCGAGCAGCCCGCCCGAAGTCAGGGCATGAACCGCACCCGGGTCGATCCCGGCCTCTGTCATCCGGTCCACAACCGAATCGAGCAGAACTAGCTGCTGGTCGGTCGCCGGGGGGTTCTCCGGTGCTGCGAGATGCGTCCACACTCCGGCGAGGGTGGTCGACCGAGCTTCGTCGATGGCAGTGGCTGCGTCGAGGGCATCCTCGGGGCTCACACCTCCCCGTGTCATCCCGGTCTCGATCTCCAGGTGCACCCCAAGGGGCGGGCCCTCGGGAGTCAGGCGACCGGCGATGTCTCGTGCCTCACTCGTGCTCCCAACCGTCACGTCGACCGCAAGGCTTGCCATCCTCGAAGCGATCCCCGGAGGCACCGGGTAGAGGACGAAGATGCGACCCGGGTAACCATCACGACGGAGTCGGCCCGCTTCGGCGGCATCGGCGACGCAAAGCCATTCGGCCCCGCCGGCGACGGCACACCGGCCAGCCATCTCGAGCCCGTGGCCATAACCGTCGGCCTTCACCACGGCACCCAATGCTGCGGGTTGCGCCAGGGATCGCATTGCCTCGGCATTGGCGGTGAGCACGTCGATGTCTACCTCGACCCACACAGAGCGTTCCAGAAGGGGAAGGTCTGCCTGCTCCAGCGCACGATCGATGCGGCGGGTCAACTCAGCGCTCAGTGTCCGACGCCGGGATCCAGGACTCGAGGGCGCTTCGCATGATGTCGGCTGTCGAACCGATGCCGGTCCACCGTTCGAACGCGACCTCGCCCTGGCGCACCAGCATCTCGAGCCCGTTACACACGGCGAGCCCGCGGGCCGCTGCGGCATGGACGAGCGGAGTCTCCGGTGGGACGTAGACCAGATCGAAGACGAGGGCTGTCTCGGGCAGCGCGGCCACGTCGAAAGCCACGGTGTCGGTGGTCATCCCCATCGTGGTCGCGTTGACGGCGATGGCGGCAGAGCCGAGGGCTTTGGCCAACGCCCGGCTCTCGAGCGGGGCCGACTCGACCGTTCCATATTTGGAGAGGTGCTCGGCGAGGTCCCTGGCTCGCTCCGGGGTCCGGTTGGCCACGAGCACCTTCTCGACTCCTGCGTCGAGAAGGGCCCAGACCACCGCACGGGCTGCGCCGCCCGCTCCCACCACCAGCGCCGGGTGACCGGCGACCGATGCGCCTGTCGCCGCTACGGCGGCGATGAATCCAGATGCGTCCGTGTTGAACCCAACGAGGGCGCCATCGTCACGCCGCACTCCGTTGTTGACGGCACCGATTGCGGTGGCGCCCGCCTCGATCTCATCGAGATGGTCCATCGCGGCCTGCTTGTAAGGCGCAGTCACCCCGAAGCCGAGCCAACTTTCTCCGCGCGCTTCGGCGAAGAAAGACGCGAGGTCCTCCGGGCCGATCGGCCGTAGCTCGAAGGAAGCGTCGATCCCGTGGGCGGCGAAGGCTGCGTTGTGCATCACCGCCGAATGCCGGCGCTTCAGCGGGTTGCCGATGAGTGCGACTCTTTGCGTCACCCGGCTGCTGTGGGAAAGCGAACGTGGGGAATAATGTGGGTTGCCCACTGCTCGAGCTGAGCCGGGTCCGGTGTCATGGTGTGGAGCATGAAGGACTGGACACCGGCATCGACCCGAGCCTGCAGTGACTCCACGACCTCGTCGGGAGTCCCAAAGAGGTAGACCCGCTCCAGGTAGGCGGGACCCCGTGCCTCACTCATCACTTTGCTCATGGCCTCGTGCTGCTCCTGACGGGCCCGAATCGGGTCCTGGGTGCTGACGAAGTGAAAGAAGTTCTCATGCGCGATGATCAGGTCGGCCGGATCGCGGCCATTCTCCTTGAAATAGACCTGCAACTCCTCCCAATCTCGTGCGATGTCCTCGGGCGGGCACGTCGGCCGCGGCACCCAACCCTCGGCGGCAAGGATCCGCTTTTTCACTGCCTCCACGAGGCGGGGGAGATCGGGCGAGCCGGGGTCGGCGAGTTGGGAGCCACCTCCGATCCAGACCTCCGGTCGTCGATTGGAGCGGGGCTCGATGAGCACATCTTCGATCGAGTAGAAGCGGCCCTGGTAGGTGACGGTCTTCCCTTCGAGCAGGGGCACGATGATCTCGAGGATCTCATCTGTGCGGGGACCACGCTCTGACTTCTTGACCCCGGTGGCGGCGTACTCAGGCGGGTACCACCCGATTCCGGCCCCGAGCACGACCCGGTTGTTGGAGAGGAACTGCAGCGTGGCCAGTTGCTTGGCCAGCAACACCGGCTCGCGTATCGGCATGACCATCACCGATGTGCCCAGTTTGACCCGCTCGGTCACTCCCGCCACCAGAGACAACGCGGTCAGAGGCTCGAGGAAGGAGACCGAGTAGAACTGCTTGGCGGCGAACAGATGGTCGGTGATGAATATGGAGTCGAAGCCGGCATTCTCGACCTCACGTGCGAAATCGAGGATTCCTCGTGCCCGCTCCGGGCCATCGGAGGGCCACACGAACGACGGGAGGAACACCCCGAACCGCTCGATGTTGGCTGTCTGTGGACCTGTCATTTCATCATCACCTCTCGTGAGAGCGACCGTCACTCACCGGTGAACCGGGGTGGTCGCTTTTCGAAGAAT
>JBEVIF010000187.1:0-7924 GCA_040510795.1 Acidimicrobiia bacterium | reverse complement strand
TACAACGAAGTGCGACACGGCGCCCATGAGGCGGCGCGGCTTGCTGCCGTAGACGACGATGCGCTCCTCACCAATAGCTGCAACTCGATCGAGTTGACCAATGGAACGGTGTCTTTCGATTTCACCGACTCGGCCTCCGGCGACGTTGGTGAGCAGGCGAGTGTCACCGTGTCTGCTGTCGTCGAATCACTTTCCGGGTTCGGGGCAATCGAGGCAATGCTTCCTGCCGCATTGACGACGACCGCTGACTTCAAATTGGAGCGACCCTCCTCGAATTGGGCCGGTTCGGATCAGGACGGCAGCTGCTGATGATTTCCCGGGGCGCACGGGACCGGGAGCGCGGGGTGAGCGCCGTGTTGATCGCACTTTCGATGATGCTGGTGCTCGGTTTCGCCGCGGTGGCCATCGATCTCGGCTTCGGGTTCAACGAGCGCCGCCAGGACCAGACCGCGGCCGATCTCGGGGTCATGGCGGGAGCAGTGAACTATGTGGACCCAGGCAGCTCTCCCACCAACGAGAACATCGTCACCGACGTACTGGACTTCGTCCGGGCGAACCTCGATGCCACATATACCGATCCGCAATGGCAAACGATGTGGCAAACGTGCACCGATCCCGAACGTGTGGGCTTCGATATCGGAGGTGGCAATCAGGTCACGTTCCAACCGATGCGCCAGCCTTCCGCCTGGGGTCCCGGCAATCTCGATTGTGTCAGCACGGCGTCGAGCTATCTGCGGGTCAGAGTCCCAGACCAATCGATCGATACCTCGTTCGCCAAGATCCTCGGCTTCGACACCCTCACTACTCACGGGGCAGCCGTAGCAATCCTCGACTCCGGGGACGACTTTCATGGTCTGATCCCATTTGGCATTCCCGGCGGGACGGGGGCCGGGGAGGTCTGCCTCAAGAGCTCCGGTTCGGGGACCGCAACTCTTCCCTGCCAGGGCGGCAGTGCAGGCGCCTTCGGAGAGATCAACAGCGAGTTCTTCGGTGACTTCTTCGGGTCACCGGACTGCGGGCTTCCCGGCGCAACCGAGTTGGCCCAGAACACGGCGATCGGCCTCGACCACTTCGTGGCGCAATGGCCTTCGGCTTACGCTGCGGCAGAGGGCGTCAGCCTCGGCTCCGCCCATCCAGGCGACGGAGCGGTGGCCGGCTATCACCAGATTTCCTTCGACCAATGCTCAATCGCCGGCGGTGCAGTCGTGGAAGAGACCTCGGGCCAAACGTTTCCCCCCAACACGGTGAGAGTTGGCACTGGCTTTTCTCCCGCCGCCGTGGAAGAGGGGCTCATCTCCAACAGCACATTCCTCGGGCAGAGCTCTCGCTTGCAGCAAGGCGGGAACCCGACGCGACCCATCATCAAACGTCGCCAGGGGGCACACGAGATCGTCTACAACCTCGACAACGTCGGCCTGTGGGATTATCTGACCGATCCACCGGGACCCTCGTCGAACACATGTGATGGTTCCACCTATGCCGGCCTGACCACGGATGACAAGGTGGCCCGGATACATCACTGTCTCTCCAACTACTCCGCCAGCGGCGTCATCTTCGAAGACAGCATTGCCGACTCCCCGCGCTTCGGCTGGGCCCCCGAGTACTGGCATGCCGTCTCTACCAGTGGAACCTCGTTCCAACCCGTGTATCGCTATCGCATGATCTTTGTCGGCGGCGTCTACTTCAACTGCTCTTCCACTACCTGCGGTGCCGTTTTCTACCCCGACCAGGAACAGACCAGCGAAGTCTGCGAAATCTCAGGGTCACACTGTCAGGTGCTGTCTCTCAGCCAACTATCAGCATGGCTGATCCCAACCGAAGCCATCAATCCCGACGTCGCTGCCGCCTTCCCCGGCGGGCAAACACCATTCCAAGCCGCCCTGTTCAAGTGACAGACCGGGCGCTCGACCAACTGATCCGATCCACCTAGGCAGTCCCGACCAGAAGAAGACTTCCTGCCTGGGCAAAACGGGAAGCGACCTTGGACAAGGTCCGCCCCGGCAGTCAATGAATACAACGGAAAATCAGGGCAGTCCATGAATACCACGGAAAATCAGGGTCGGCGCCCTCGGCAGGATTCGAACCTGCGACACCCGGGAGTTCCGGTGCTCAATTTCGATTGCGCTCATCTGCCGCGACTTAGTCTGACTCGTCAGGCGGCATAGTCACTGGTGCGGGTCGGATGCATTCCGGCGACCTACGATCCGATAGGTGACGCAGGAGCCGTCTGACCTTGAGCGTGACTTAGGTTTGGGGTTTCCCATCACCTGAACCTTTCGATAGTGAGCCAGCGGCGACGCTTTCCGGCGCCCAGCCTTTGCCTGACATCATCGTCGTTTGCCCCGAATCGGATTTGGGTATTGATCTCCTTCCCGATCCCTTGAAGGAGGCCCGTGATGAATGCTGCCCAAGTAGAGGAGTTGCTCTACCAGGCATTGGAAACAGAACTTGGCGGAGTCCAGGTTTATGAGATGGCGATCAGTTGCGCGGTGAATGAAGATCTGCGCAAGGAGTGGGAGAAGTACGGCGCAGAGACCAAGACGCATGTCCAGGTCGTCGAGCAGGTCTTCCAGCAGCTAGGTCTTGACACTTCGCTCGAGACGCCGGGCCGACAAGTAGTCCGTCACAAAGCCGAGTCGTTGCTCGAGGCGATGGAAATGGCGAAGCAGGCCGGCGACCCTGTTGCGGCCCAACTGGTAGCTGCTGAATGTGTTGTGGACGCCGAGACCAAGGACCATGGCAACTGGGAGCTGATCGGCAAGATCGCCGAAAAGGCAACCGGTGATCAGAAGAGGGTGTTGACCGAGGCCTACGAGGAGGTCGGGGAACAAGAAGACATGCATCTCTACCACACGATGGGTTGGACCCGGGAGTTGTGGATCGAGGCACTGGGAATGCCCGCCGTGCTACCCCCACCTGAGGAAGAGAAGAAGGTCGTAACTGCCATCGGTCAATCACGGGCCGAACAATCCCGCGACGACATGCTCTGATGGTCGAAGACTCCCGGGCGGGGCTTGCCCCGCCTTCGCGTGAAACCATGACAGACGAGGACGCGGATTCGAGTCGATGGCCACCGGTCTCCTACTGGGCGAGAGTCACGGTCGTGGTCCTCTTGGTAGTCGTAAGTTTCGGCCTGCTCTGGATCCTCCGCGGCGTGGCTCTGGTCATGGTGGCATCCCTGGTCCTTGCGATCGGCCTTCAACCATCGATCCGGTGGCTCGAAAACAGGGGGTTACGGCGAGGCTGGGCATTAGCAGCCATCCTCTTGGCGGGTCTGATCGTGATGATCGGGCTCGGAATCGTCTTGGTTCCCTTCCTCGTCGACCAGATCTCGGCTCTTGTCGAGGAGCTTCCCGCTTTTGTCGAACGGCTTCAGGAGGCGCCGGGGATGGTGGGTTCGATTGCTCAATCGATAGAAATCGGATCTCTGGCCGGCGGATCTGAAGGACAGTCGGGGGTGGCTCCTGCCGCACTGGGACTGGTTTCGTCGTTTGGAGGAATGGTCTTCAATGTGGTGACGATCCTCGCCGTGACCCCATACCTGGCGATTCGGCTCCCACAGGCCAAGGTTTGGGTGGCGCGACTCATTCGACACCGACATCGCGAAGACTTTCTGTATGTCCTCAACGAGTCCACCGATTTGATCGCCAACTACATGGTGGGGACCTTGGTCATAAGCCTGATGGCCGGCATGGTCTCATTTGTCGGCTTTCAGATCATCGGTGTCCGGTTTGCGCTCGTCCTGGCCGCCTGGGTCGCCTTCACCGACTTGATTCCGGCGGTCGGCGCATTCATTGGTGCAGCCGGTGTCGCTGCCGTGACTGCGTTTCAGGGTCCCAGTGTCGTCATAGCGGCCGTGGCATTACTTCTCGTCTACCAGCTAGTCGAGAACTTCGTGATCGCACCGAGGGTCATGAACCGCGCCGTCGACCTCAGCCCCGTAGGAGTCATCGTTGCCCTCCTGATTGGAGGATCGCTTGCAGGTCTTTTCGGCGCCCTACTCGCCCTCCCAATAGCGGCAATGTTCAAGATCATCGTGTTCGAGCTTCTCGTCCCGGAGCGCATTGACGAGATTCGAAAAGACCGCCCTAAAGAGGGGATTGAACGGTCGAAGCGGCAGGCCAGCCGCCCCCTCCCGTGATACTCCGATGTCAGTCTGAGGATTGGGAGCTTGTGGCTTGTATCGCTTGCTTCGGACACCGCGCTTTCTGCTGCGGATCAAACCTTCACCTAGCAATATGATCGCCACCAAATTCGCGATGGGGAGGTGCCATGAGCTCATCGATCGATCCGGAAGGCAGCGAGACCGCCGTAATCCACGAGTTGGTGGATTTCTCGGGGGCCGATGTGCTCGAGGTGGGGTGCGGAGATGGGCGGCTGACCTGGCGGTACGCCGAGGAGGCTGCCACGGTGCTCGCCATGGACACGAACGGGGAAAAGATCGAGCGAGCCAGGGAGGCTACGCCTCCTTCTCTCCGCTCAAAGACGAGTTTTTTGGTGGCGGATATCGGCCAGGTAGAGCTTTCCCCGGACGCCTACGACGTTGCCATCCTCGCCCACTCTTTGTGATGCCTTGAACTGGAGGGCGTGGTCCACGCCCTGAGGCGGATCCATCGCTCGCTTCGATCGGAGGGGGTCCTTCTCGACCTACATCCTCAGCCGGAGGGGGCTGGGGTGGAGGTGTGGCAGGGAGGCCGGGTGGACCGTCTCGGCCACCTCGACCAAGAGGAGGACATAAAGGACATCCTCGAGGCTCGGGCCCGGCTGGACCTAGTCGAAGGAGACGGCTGGTACGTCACTGAGCGCCGAAGGTTCTTCGACCTGCTCGCCCACTTCCCGAGTGCAGCGCACTGGCTGGAGTACCAGGCCCGGGAGGGGTATAGCGGCGAGATTTCGGCGGAGTTGATCGCGATGGCCAATCGGTTGCTCGAAACCGAAGGCGGTGAATTCGTGGTCCGAGAGCCAATTCGGGCTTCGGTGCTCAAACGCCTTCCCTGAGCCGCCCTGTTCAAGTGACAGAGCGGGCGCTCGACCTCTGATCCGATCCATGCAGCCAATCCGACCACTAGAAGACTTCCTGCCTCGGCAACGGCAGGCGACCTTGACAGGCCTCACGTCGTCACAGGGCGCGACTGGAGCAGCCACGGCTTGCCCCTGGCGAACGCCCATTCGATGTCCTGGCCCGGCCCAAAGAGACGCTCACAGGCTGCGCCCATGCCAGCCAGGTCAAGGACGGCGCCCTCGTCGAGACACCAGTTGTTGTCCTCTGTGGCCCGTTGGCTCGTGCCGCCTCGAGGATCCGGAATGACCGCGACCCGTTTCGTGCCCCGGCGGGCCTCGAGGAGGCCGCCGGAAGGTGTAGCGATATAGAGATCCGGGCTGACCAGGCCAGCGACTACAGCCTCGCCCAGCCCCCAGCTTGCCTCGATGAGCCAGCGGTCGGCGGCGCCGCTGACCGGGTCGCAGGTGAACATCACACCTGCGACTTCAGCCGCCACCAGATGTTGGACGATGACCCCGATTCGAGGATCGTCCTCATTGTCCATCCGTCGCCGGTAGGCGAGGGCCGCTTCATCCCTTCCCGACTGCCATACCCGGCGGATCGCGGCGAGCACGGCGTCATCACCGACGACGTTGAGGACGGTCAGGTGCTGGCCGGCGAAGCTTGCCACTCGTGAGTCCTCGCCTATCGCCGAGGAACGCACAGCCAGCGGAACGTGCGCGTGCTCAGCCAGGTCCGCCGTCAGTGCCCCTGCTGCCCCCGGCATCTCCGTGGCGATGGCGTCGACTTCCGTCCAGGAGAGCGCGAATCCCTCCGGCACAGGGAGGCCGGCCCGAAAAGCCGTCGACAAGTTGGCGGCTTTCGCCCCGTAAGCCGTGACCTCGAGTTCGGCACTCAGCCGCACAGTTCAGCCCTCGATGGTGACCAGGCCCTGGTCGCCGTCGACGGTGACGACCGAGCCGTCGGCAATGGTCGTGGTCGCGGTGCCGGTGGCGACGACTGCCGGAATGTGGTACTCGCGCGCGACGATCGCCGCATGGCTCAACACACCTCCGGTGTCGGTGACCACCGCGCCCAACAACGGGAGGAGGACGTTGTAGGCGGGAGTGGTCATGATCGCAACGAGTACGTCACCTTCGACGAGCCTCTCGAAGTCTTCCGGTGTGGTCACGACTCGGGCCTCGCCCCGGTAGACACCACGACTGGCGGCGATGCCTGTCAGCTCCGCTGTCGACGACTCATTGCGCGTTTCGGCGTCGGCGCCCAGGGCGCCATCGAAGCTCATCCCGAGCATGATGGCGTTGTTGATACGGCCGAGGGCGCCGGGCAACCACGCGAACGACGGCGGATCCTGGACGTCTCCCAGGATGAGAGGTGGATCGGCCGGCGCGGTGAGACGTCGAAGTTGCCGCTCCGCCAACACGTCCGCCGAAGGAGCCTCCGGATCTGTTCGCAGCAGCGCGTCGATCTCCTCGGGGACAGCATCGAAGATGTGTTCTCGTTGATGAAGCGCACCCTCCTCCACTAACAGGTCGCCCCCGTCGAGCAGTGCTCGCCGTACCAGCCCCATCGGCCACTGGGCGGCCGGTCCGACGTCGCTGTCCCTCAGCCCGTAGAGGACCTCTGCCTCCGCCTTGAGTGCGTCGTACTCGTCTCGATGCTCGTCCGGAACGAGTGGTCGCAGCCAGTCTGTCGTTTCCGGGAGGGTGACCATCGGACCCTTGAGTCGAGCGGCGATCGAGGCGACGAGTGCATCGGGCATTTCAGCGATCGACTTCCCATCGAGGTCGAAGAACCCGCTGACACCGCGATGGCCATACTCCACCAGGTACTCATCTAGCGTTGCCGAGGCCTCGGGCGAGGTTGAGCGCAATGCGGCGAGGCGATCTTCCGGCGGCAGTTCTTGGTCGAGGAACCGCTGGCGGAGGTCCGGAGCCGCGTCGATTACCTCCACGATCCGATCTAGATGCTCCAGAGGCGCTATTGAGTCTGGTGAGGAGCCAGCGAGCACGTTGACCACTTCTCTTGGCTCGACCCCGGTCCACGCACTCACATGTTGGGCGAAGTCGCCGATGGAGACGAAGTGAGCCAGGGCGTCCCGCCAATGGATCCTCAGACCCTCGCGAAGGAGGTCAACTAGCCCGGCGATGTGAAGTCGCAGTTCCTCCCGGGTGAGCCGGCGCGGGTCTTCGGCGGTGATCTCGCGGAGCCGTGCCACGAAGGCATCGCGCCCTCCGTCGAGCCAAGCTCGTCCGTCTTGAAGCCAAAGACGGCTCTCGAGTGCGCGTGAAGCTGCCTTGTTGCGCGCTCTGAGTCCGGGGTGGAGTAGGAGGAGAAGGCGCATCACGAACCGTGGCGGTGGTGCACCCCCCCTATCAGGCGCCCCGACGGGCCTGGGCCGTAGGTAGAGCCATCCGTTGACATCTGCGATCTGGAAGCCGTCGATGAGCAACCCGTAGCGAGGCCCGATCTCACCGAACACGTCGTTGAGGATTCTGACCATCACTCTGAAAAAGCCAGTGGGCGGCTTGGGCTGTTTTGAGGGGTCCCGCGTCCACATGCCCGGTCCCGGTGGCTCCCACGCCAGCTGATCCGGACCGCCGCCAATGGTCGTCCCTGTTTCCTTTGCTGTGGTCATGACTTCTCCCTCTCCAGGGCTCTGGATGCACTGCCTTTCACGCTCTCGAGAAGTGTTCTGATCGCCCATCCCACCGCTTCCGCGGCTTCCAACGCGTCGAACCCGGCCTCGTCGGTCATTGCCAGCCAGGTCCGCGACGATGCGAGCTGGTGGATGATGACCGCCGTTCGCTCAGCCGTTTGCGGGTCCAGTCCCGCCAACTCGACGTCGGCCAGTCGACGCAGGTGCTCCAGACGACGGGCTCGCGCCTGCCGGCGCGTAGCCTGCCCGACCGGCGTCGAGAA
>JBEVIF010000186.1:0-4086 GCA_040510795.1 Acidimicrobiia bacterium | reverse complement strand
GCGATCTCCTGTAGGACCGTGGTCTTCCCCGCCTTGGGGGGCGAAACGATCAGACCTCGCTGTCCTTTTCCGATCGGTGCGATCAGGTCGACGATCCGGGTGAGGATCCCGTTGGCCCGTCCGTCGATCTCGAGACGAAGTCGCTCGTCGGGGAAGAGGGGGGTGAGTGATTCGAACTTGGGTCGCCTCATCGCCTCGTCGGCGGTCATCCCGTTGACCTTGTCGATCCGCACCACTGCGGGGAACTTCTCCTTGGAGCGCGGGGGCCGGATCGGGCCGGAGACGATGTCACCCTTGCGCAGGCGGAACTTGCGCACCTGATTGGCCGACACGTAGACGTCTTTGTCGCCGGGGAGGTAGCCGGTGACCCGGAGGAACCCATATCCCTCCGGAAGGATGTCGAGAAGGCCTTCGCGGACCTCGAGGTCCTCTTCGGGGATGAACTCGTCGTCGCGCTGACCACCGCCACGACGGCGGCGGCGCTGACGGTTGCCGCCACGGAACTCGTCCGAGAACTCCTGGCGATCGTCACCGCGCGAGATCACTTCGATGGATACGCCCGAATCGGCCTCACCATCGTTGGAGTCGCCGTCGGCCTGGCGCTCGGGGCGCGTCGTGACCTGGGGCAACTCGCCCACGTCGGTGGCCGAGTCGTCTTCGACGACCTGACCGGCATCAACGAGCGCGCTGATCAGTTTGGATTTCTGGAGACCGTCGGTCTCGATCCCGACCGCTTCTGCGATAACACGCAATTCGTCGATCGGCTTGCTCTGGAGTTGAGCTCGTGTGGTCATTGGATCCTTCGCGATTCTTCGCTTTCGGGCTCAAACGGACCGGGATCGCACCATCGAGAACGATGATGTGGCATGCCTCGGATGAGGACTGTGAGTGGGTGGCCGCAACGTCCCTTGGCGTTGACGGCTAACCGTATGGTAGCTGTTCGCTGCATTTGCGCAAAGCAGCACCGAAGTAATTATCGGAGCAACCGATCGAGCTCTGAAGGATCAGGATCGATGACCATCAGGCGCTCCGGTTTCTTGGACAGGTCTTCGAAACCTGGAGGTGCCTTGGGACGCTTGCCCACCGCTCGCTTGACAGTGTCACCGAACTTGGCGGGATGAGCGGTGGAGACCACGACCACGGGCCTTTCGCCGATAACCGAGTTCGAGACGTGCCAGGCCGCGGCGGTGTGTGGGTCGAGTAGATAGCGGTATCGCCGGTTCACCTCGGCAATCGTGTCGACGATCTCCTCGTCGTCGGCATAACCGGCACTGAATACCTGTGAAGGATCGCCCGTGAATCGCTCCAGATTCGACGGGACACTCACATCCATCGCCGGCGCCAGGGACGGGATCACAGGGCTGGATTCCATCGTTCCGGTGTTGACCAGGTTGGATATGCCGCGGTTGGTGTTGTTGGCGATGGCAATGGTCTCGATGGGGGCTCCCATCTGCTTCGCCACCAAGCACGAGAGAACGTTGCCGAAATTGCCGGTGGGGACCACGACATCGAACGATTGGTCGAATTGGGCCGCCAGATACACGTAGTAGCCAGTCTGGGCGGCGACGCGTGCCCAGTTGATCGAGTTGAAGGCGAGCAAGCCCTCATCGCGGGAGAAGGCGGCCTTGACCATGGCCTGGCATTCGTCGAAATTGCCCCTGACGGCAACTGCCAAGACGTTGTCGTCTTCGACTGTTGTCATCTGACGCCGCTGGAAATCTGAGATCAAGCCCTCGGGATACAGCGCCACGATCCTCAGGTTGGCCCGGCCCCGACATGCTTCGATCGCGGCCGAACCGGTGTCTCCCGAGGTGGCACCGAGGATGGTCGATGGCGAGCCGACCTCACGGTCCAACAAGCCTGCGAGCACCTGCAACGCGTGATCCTTGAATGAGAGAGTGGGGCCCCAGAACAGCTCGAAGACATATCGGTCACCGAGACCGACCAGTGGGGCGACCTCTTCGCGAGCGAACCTGCCGGCAGCCTGCATGACAATCGGCCCAGCCTGCTCGGCCCCAAACATGGTCAAGGTGGCGGTGACCGCCTGTTGATACGACCAGTCCATCCACCCTTCTGGGAGCGAAGGGACCTCCTCGGGCACATAAAGCCCCCCATCGGCGGCCAGGCCAGCGAGGAGCACGCCGCGGAAATCGAGCGGAGGGGCCTCTCCCCGTGTCGAGACATACTTCACGAGGCGGAGGGTAGAGGCAGAGCCGTCGATAGAATCGTCGCCCTCGGGCTCCCGTAGCTCAGGGGATAGAGCGCCGGCCTCCGGAGCCGGGTGCGCAGGTTCGAATCCTGCCGGGAGCGCGCAACTCTCTGACCAGGGGTTTCAGGTCGTTCATTGTCAAATGAACTTAGAGTGGTGCTGTCTGCGCACTGGTGTCAATCGTCGCCGGCGCCGTCGTCGACGTCGAGGGGCCCGTCGTCGTCGGCCTCATCCCCAACAACGTTGAATTGGGCGTCGAGTTGCACCTCGACCTGGCTGCCGTCCTCGCGCCGGATCTCAACGCTGTAGGCGGCGCCGTCGTCTCCGATCTCGGTCTCGGTGACGGTCCCACCGCCGGTGTGTTCCAGAGCGGCGGCCACGGCACGGTCGAGATCATTGCCGGTGAGCGGCTGGTCATCACCACCGGCCGCAATGGCTATGCCTGTTCCGACGATGATCGCCGCCAGAACGGCGCCGACGGCGAACAAACTCTTTCGGCGGTTCATGAGATTCCCTTCATCTGTGATTACTTCACTTGCCCGGCTCGGGGCAAGGTGGCCAGTATGCGAGACGCTTCCTGACCGCTGCCTGAATCGACCTGAAAGAGCGTTCAGAGGCCCAGCCACGTGGTATTTCGCTGTGCCCGGGGTGGGATTCGAACCACACGAGCCGATTCGGCTCAGGGGGGTTTAGGCCCCTCGCGTCCGAGAGAAGGTTTCCTAAACCGGGTGTCGCAGGTTCGAATCCTGCCGAGGGCGCTGACCGGCCGTGGCCGCTGTCGCATTTGTGAGCGTTCCAACCCCGTTTCCTAGGAGCCACCCTGCGATGACATCGGTCGGGTGGTGCACTCCGGTGTAGACCCGGGAGAATCCGATCGCGGCGGCGAGGGCATTGAGTGGGATCCGCAGACGCGGATAGGCCGCACCGACCACACGAACGAAGGCTGCGCCGGATGCGGTGTGGCCCGAGGGCATCGAGGACGAACCCGGCATCGGCAGACTTCGCGCCTCGGGCACCTGATCGGTCGGGCGCCGTCTCCTGAAAAGGCCTTTGGCCACCAGGTTGGCGAGAAACGAGGTGATCGCGACTCCTGCGAGGCCCTTCACTGCAGTCCTGCGGCCTTTCTTGCCGGCGGCGAGCGACATTGCAGCGGCCATTGCGATCCAGATCTTGGAGTGTGATGCTGCTTGCGACAATGCAGGCATGAGGCGGTCCATCGCGGGCGACTCCCATCCAGCGAGCCGCTCGAACACCTCCTCGTCGAACTCGTGCAGCCGTCGAAGCAGAGGCGATCTGGCGGTCACCTCATCGCGGCTGGGCAGGGTGGGCAAGCCGCTCAAATGGACGATCGCGCGTTCGTTGAGTTGCCCGATGGACTCTTTGAGATTCTTAGATGAAGTCTGTCTCGGGACGAGGACCCGGAGCGACTTCGGCGCGATCGCCACCTCAATGGGACTCCGAAACTGCCTCAGCTCTCCGTCGACGCCGACCTGGATGCTGGCAGGATCGGCGTGAACGGAGAGCTTCTGAGTCTCCCACCGGGTGAATGCGGCTGGCCCGCGTTTCTGCCTCGATCGACGGTCGGCAAGGATCATGCCCAGCGTGCCGGTGTCGAGAGCGGGGCGTCTGGCGAAGTCAGGGGGCCCGATGAAGCGGTAGGGGTTGTTCGAGGTGAGCAGCACCTCGATGTCTGAGACGACGCGGCCGTCGGGCAAAGTGATGGTGATCTGGGTTTCGAGATGACTGACCGTGTCGACCACGGCATCGGCCATGCTCCGGGCCCTGTGACTGCGGTACTCGGGGTCGGCAATGGCTCGAGGGTAAAGGCCGAAAGACACGTTGTTGAGGAAGACCTGCCCGGCCACCATGCCGACGTC
>JBEVIF010000185.1:0-4267 GCA_040510795.1 Acidimicrobiia bacterium | reverse complement strand
ACGTCGGGCAGAAAGGCGGCGCGCTCCAGGAGATCATCGATCGGCGTCTGGGCGACCCCTTCTTTGGCATCTTCCTCAACCCCGGTCATCAGATCCATCTCGACGAGTGGGTCAACTCGCCCGTCGGTCCGGGATCCGACATCGAGCTCGCATCCGGGATGGCGCTACAGGTCGACATCATCCCGGCCACGGGCACCGAGTACTTCACGTCCAACATCGAGGACGGGATCTCTCTCGCGGACGAGTCGTTGCGTGCGACCCTCGCCGATCGTTATCCGGACGTCTGGCAGCGCATCACCGCCCGACGAGAATTCATGAAGGACTCGCTCGGCATCGACCTGCACCCGGACGTGCTCCCCTTCTCCAACATCCCGGCCTACCTCCCCCCATTCCTGCTCCGGCCCAACCGGGTCATGACGATGACCGGCTAGACCAGGTCCGGTCTGGCGTCGGTCCAGGCTCCGCCTGTGCGGTTCGACTCGATGACTGCCTCGACGAAGCGGAGCCCGATCGCACCGTCGACGGCGTTGGGGAAATACATGGCGAGAGGGTCGGGGTCGATCCCGCTGCGTCGGGCTGCGATCGCCTCGGCGGCGTCGGAATAGATGTTGGCGAACGCCTCCAGGAATGCCTCGGGATGCCCGGCCACGATTCGGGTGGACCGGGCGGCCAAGGGCAGGGTCCCCGGCCCGTTGGGGGTTCGCCACTCCGCCGGGCCGGCAAGGGGGGTGAACAGCAGCCGCATCGGTTGCTCCTGATGCCATTCCAGACTTCCACGAGTGCCGGAGACGCGGATCCGAAGCGCGTTCTCCACGCCTGCGGCCGCCTGCGTGACCCAAAATGATCCTCGAGCCCCGTTGTCGAAGCGGAGCAGGGCCCCGGCATAGTCATCGACCAGACGCCCGGGGACGATGGCGCCAACCTCGGCAGCCACCTCGATGACCTCCAGGCCTGTGATGAACCGGGCCAGATTGTGGGCGTGAGTGCCGATGTCTCCCATCACCAGCGACGGGCCACCTCGCACCGGGTCGTACCGCCAGGGAAGCCCTTCGGCAGGGTTCGGGTCGTTCTCATCGGCTTTGCCACCCTGGACATACTCCACCTGCACCAACCTGATCTCTCCTACCTGACCATCCTCGACCATGGCCTTCGCCTGACGGACCAAGGAATAACCCGTGTAGTTGTGGGTGAGACAGAAGACGAGACCGGTCTGTTCCACCCGCTTCACCAGGTCGAGAGCCTCGTCCAGCGTGTTGGTTATCGGCTTGTCGCAGATCACATCGAAGCCACGGTCGAGAGCCGCCGCTGCATATTCGTGATGGCTGTCGTTGGGAGTCATGATCGAGATCACGTCTGCTCCGTCCGTCCGGGCTGCTTCGGCCTCGATGAGCCCAACGGCCGAGCCATAGGCGCGGTCTTCCGCCAGGCCGAGGCCAATGCCGGCAGCCCGGGAACGATCCGGGTCCGCAGATAGAGAACTCGCCACTAGCTCGTAGCGGTCATCGAGGCGCGCTGCCGACCGATGCATATCCCCGATGAAGCTCCCGGGCCCGCCTCCTATGACCGCGAGACGAAGCCTGCGACCCAACATCGTGATCACCGGGTTGTCAGCCATCCTCCACCTCGTCCACGATCAACCATCTGTCCCCTACCGCCGGTATCAGCACGAATGTCTTGGAAAAGGGCTCGCTGACCCGGCCCTGCTCGGCGCCGGCGGCATCGTAGGTGACGATCTCGACCGTTCCCGTTGCCACCAGCCCGAGGCTGGCCGCGTTCTGTGTCTCGTCAGTGGGCGCGACGTCGACGTGCAGCGAGTCGAATGTGTAGGTGGGAACCGCATACCGGCCACTGATGGCCGCCTGCTCGACCATCCGTTCCATTTCGATGAGGCGGTCGGCGTCATCGGCCGATCGCAACAGCGAGCTGTCGGCGCGGCGAATCGCGTCCCCCTCCACGGCAAGCGCTTGGGCGAGGCCCAGAGCGATAGCGTTCGCGTCGAACTCGTCGCTCAAGGCTATGGCATCGGCACTGACGGTGACCTCGGGAAGCTGTGTCGGGTCGATCTCGATCTCGGGCAGCGGAACCGCGACCGTGGCTGCCTCCGCCGTCTCTCTCGCCGGCGCCCCGGCGATGACAATGGCCAGAGGGATCACAACGAGGAGTGCGCCAGCGACCGCGCCCGGAACGAAGGCACGCGCAGGTCGGGTCTTCGAGGACGTCGCCAGCGATTTGATCCTCTCCCGGTTGAAGGCACGGTCGAGGAGGAAGCGGAGGGGTGTCATGACCACGAGGCCGGCAAGCAGTCCAACCTTGGCCCCGAACTCCGTCGTCTGAGGCGCCATCAGCAGCGTGCAAATCACACCGAGGCAAACGGCGAACGCGATCCGCGCCGCCCGTCCCTCCGGGATGGTCTTGGGGTCTGTGATCATGAAGAAGAGGAAGACGAGCACCTCCGGTGAGGCGACGATCACCGACCAGAAGTGGGTCCCACACACTGGCTCGAGCGCCCATGCCGCGGTCATGCAATGTCCCGAGGCAGCAAGGACTCCCAGACCAACGGCGAGCGTCAGCCAGAAAATGGCGGCGAGGGTGAGCAGTCGGAGCCGGGAGGTGATCAGTACACCACCGACCAGGATGACGGCGTAGGCGGTGAGCATCCAGAAGTCGAGCGGCGCCCACCAGAAGTCGAGCGGCTCGATCACCGCACTGCCCAGCACCAGGAAGGCTGCGACGAGCCCAACGTTCGATGGGTTGAAGACGTGGGTCCCTCGATATCGGATCCAGTACTTCGTGAGCAGGGACAGTGCGGCGATCCCAGCGAACAGGTACCAGCCGTTCCAGGTCCAGTGATCTCCACGCTCCTGACCGACGATCCGGAGGATCAGGGCGACGCCGCTCCCGGTGAGCATGGCGCTGGCCGGCCAGACCACCTGCTTGGTCTTCCGAAACGTCAGTGTGACCTCGAGAAGGGCGCATGTGACGATGGCAGCGAGGATCTGTGGCACCGAGACCCGAAAATCGAGTGCCACCTGACCCAGTACGTGGATCGTGATGATCACGCTGGCGAGATGCAGACGCGGATCGCGCCAGCTGGGCAGCACCAACGGATAGTCGGTGGCGCCCAGGCGAACCGTCCGCGCGCTGGTCGTGGTCACGTCGGGAAGGCTGCCACAACCGGCGTCGCTAGGTTGCACTGATGGAACACATCGGGGCCGGAATGGGCGCCTGGAGCCCATCAGGCAATGAGCATTTCACCGGGACAGTTTGGAACCGAAGACTGAGCGAGTCCGATGACGGCATCACGATGATCGCCGTTCAGTTCGCTCCGGGTGCACGCAGCGACTGGCACAGACACCCCGGAGGTCAACTCCTCTATGTGGTCTCAGGGGCAGGGCTGGTCCAGACGGACGACGGTTCGACAGTGCGGATCTCGACCGGCGACGTGGTGCACGCGCCCCCTGGAGAACGCCATTGGCATGGGGCCGGTCCGAACTCGCCGATGATGCATCTCTCCCTCACCACGGGAGGCCCCGCGGCCTGGGAGGGGAAGGTCAGCGACGACGAGTACGGGCGCCAGATTTCCTAGATTTCTGCTGCGATTCCCTTGAATTTGTCGGTGGGTGTTGGTAGCGTATCGAACATATGTTCGATGGTGTTGAGACTTCGAACTTCCCCACCGAACCGCCTTTCGAGCTGATCGCTCCCGAGGATCTGGTCGACGAGTTGGCGTCGGTGTTCGCGGCCCGAGAGCGGGTAGAGGCTCGCATCTCGGTTCTCCTGGCCGGGGTCTCAGAAGCCAGGGCCTTCGAGCGTGATGGCTTCACCTCGTTGACCGCCCTGTTGGTCCAACGGATGTCCCTTCATCCCGGCGAGGCACAAAGACTTGTCCGTCGGGCCAATGCCTTAGAACAAATGCCGCTCACTTCCCTCGCCTATGCCCAGGCTGCGATCAGCGGGGCGCAGGTCGATGTCCTCGCTGAAGCATGGGCGGTCTCCCCCGACACATTCACCAGGGAAGAGGGAAGGCTGGTGGAAATGGCTATGGACACCGCACCGGTCCGGGAGCTACGAAAGAAGCTCGACTATTGGCTGGACCAGGAGGCCCGAGACGACCTGGCCGACGTCCGCCATCTGGTCCGGGAAACTCGAGCGTTGAACTTGAGACGCGACCAGGACGGGATGCGCATAAACGGCTGGGTCGACATCGAATCTGGGGAGCGGCTAGCAGCCCGACTCGATCCCGGGCCTCCTCTACCCGGAGACTCCA
>JBEVIF010000184.1:0-4874 GCA_040510795.1 Acidimicrobiia bacterium | reverse complement strand
TTACGGGAAGCTCATGTTCAGGTGGATCTACTGGAACGCGTTGCTCCCGGGGCGTCCGCTGCCAATGCCGGCTCTCATGTCGATGGCCGGCAAAGAGGTGGTCGAGGAATGAGGGCACCGAAGAAATTCAGAGCGAACTCGAGAAAGGAGATTCGAGGATGACTCTCGCGACAATTGCCGATCAGGAGGTCCACGTCGATGACGAGGGCTTTCTAACCGAGTACGACGAATGGAACGAAGAGCTGGCCAGACGGCTGGCGGCGAACATCGGGATCGAGCTGCAGGATCGCCACATGGAGGCGATTCGCTTCCTGCGGGAGGACTTCAAGTCCGCGGGCGAAACCGCCACGCTGCGACGAGTGACAACGATGAGCGGAATCCCGACCAAGGAGCTCTTTCAGCTCTTCCCCAAGAAACCGGCCAGGAAGATGGCCTATATCGCCGGTCTTCCCAAGCCGACCGGCTGCGTCTGAACGGAGGACGAAATGACAATGACATTGGAAGCGCCCGTCCCTGTCTTCGATGACGAGGCAGATGGGCGGAAGCTGGCGATCATCTGCTCGAAGGGATCGCTCGACATGGCTTACCCCGGGTTGGTCCTCGCCAACGCCGCCCTGGGTGAGGGAGTCGAGACCCACTTGTTCTTCACTTTCTGGGGCTTCGACATCATCAACAAGGAGACGATGGGGCACCTGGCATTCACGCCGGTCGGCAACCCGGCCACTCACATGTCTCCGATGCTCATGGGCCTTCCGGGGATGACCTCGTTTGCCACACACATGATGAAGAAGCAGATGGAGGGTCTGGACGTGCCGGACGTGCCGGAGTTCCTGGAGTTGATCACCGACGCCGGTGGCCACCTTTGGGCGTGCCAGATGTCGGCAGACATGATGCACCTCGAAGCCGCTGACCTCTATGACCGGGTCGAAGGAATCATCAACGCCGCCGACTTCATCGAACTCTCGGATGGCGCACAGATCATCTTCATCTAGGTCGCGGGAGACCGCAGGACAGGGTCCCTCGGCAGAGTGCCAAATGCCTGCCGTGGGGTCTTTAGCCCCTGGGGCGGGGGCCATTCTCTCCGTACTTTGATGAATATGCCATCCACTGCAGTCACCGCAATGGCGACCGTCGACGGCAACGAGGCGGCGGCGCGGATCGCTCATCTCCTGAGCGAAGTAATCGCCATATACCCGATCACGCCCGCTTCGCCGATGGGTGAGCTCGCCGACGCCTGGTCGCACTCTCGCAGGCCGAACCTGTGGGGTGTCGTGCCGGACGTCGTCGAGATGCAGAGTGAGGGCGGCGCGGCGGGGGCGATCCACGGGGCGTTGACCGCCGGAGCACTCAGTACGACCTTCACCGCTTCCCAAGGTTTGCTGTTGATGCTCCCCAACATGTACAAGATTGCCGGCGAGCTGACCCCGACGGTCATTCACGTGGCGGCGAGAACCGTTGCTACCCATGCCTTGTCGATCTTTGGGGACCATTCAGACGTAATGGCTGCGCGGCAGACCGGATTCGCACTCTTGGCGTCGTCGTCAGTACAGGAAGCCCAGGACATGGCCGTCGTCGCCCACCTCGCCACGCTGGAATCGCGTGTGCCCTTCCTCCACTTCTTCGATGGGTTCCGCACCTCTCATGAGGTTTCGAAGATCGAGCTCATCGACGAAGGGCTGCTGCGACGACTGGTCGATGAAGACCTCATCACCAATCATCGCCTCAGGGCCCTGAATCCCAATCGCCCGGTGCTGAGAGGCACCGCTCAGAATCCCGACGTCTTCTTCCAAGCCCGGGAGGCCGCCAACGTCTTCTATGACGCAGTCCCTGGGGTCGTGTCTTCGACGATGAGGAGAATCGGCGAAGAGACCGGACGACGCTACGACCTCTTCGAGTACACAGGCTCGCCTGAAGCCGAGACCGTCATGGTCATCATGGGCTCGGGGTCCGGAGCAGCGCACGAGGCGGTGCACCGACTCGAAGATCAAGGCCACAAGGTGGGCATAGTGCAAATAAGGCTCTACCGGCCCTTCGCGGCGTCGACCTTCGTCGCAACAATCCCGGCATCGGCCCGGAGAGTCGTTGTGCTCGACCGCACGAAAGAGCCTGGTGCCGTGGGTGAGCCGCTCTATCAGGACGTAGTGGCCGCGCTCGCCGAAGCGGGGAAGTCGCTCGACGTATACGGCGCGAGGTATGGCTTGTCCTCAAAGGAATTCACTCCCGACATGGTCGCCGGCGTCTTCGACGAGGTGGAACGCGAGTCGCCACGACGTCATTTCACCGTGGGGATCGTCGATGACGTCACCCGCCTGTCGATCGATTTCGACCCTCTGTGGTGGTCGGAGGCCGATGATGTCACCCGTGCTGTCTTCTACGGGATGGGTTCGGACGGCACGGTCGGAGCAAACAAGAACACCGTCAAGATCATCGGAGAGACGACTCCCCTGTACGCCCAAGGCTATTTCGTCTACGACTCCAAGAAGTCGGGCTCTCGCACCGTGTCCCACGTCAGGGTCTCGCCGCGCCCCATCGAGTCGACCTACCTCATCCGCGAGGCTGACTTCGTTGCCGTTCATCAGTTCGATCTGCTCGAAGGCATCGACGCCCTCGACATCGCCACACCGGGGGCGACGGTGTTGCTCAACAGTCCGCATCCGCCACGCAAGATCTGGAGTCTTCTGTCCAGAGAAGCCCAGACTCACGTCATCGAGAAAGAGCTGCGGCTCTGGGCCATCGACGCGGCTCAGATCGCTCGTGACGCCGGCCTGGGAGGAAGAGTAAACACGGTCCTTCAGACCTGCTTCTTCCATCTCACCGGTCTTCTGCCAGCGGATGACGCCGTCGGCGCGATCAAGGAGCACATTCGAAAGACCTATGGCAACAGGGGGCAGGCGGTGGTCACTCGCAACGAGGCCGCCGTCGACCGCGCCATTGCCGGGCTATTTCGGGTCGAGGTGGGATCAGTCGCCGACGGTAGGGCGATGGCCGACCCTGTCCCAACTGTCGCTCCCGACTTCGTAAAGCGGATAACCGCAACGATGATGGCGGGCAGAGGAGACCTGCTCCCTGTGTCGGCGCTTCCGGTGGATGGGACCTTCCCGACAGGCACTGCGAGGTGGGAAAAGAGATCGATCGCCGACGAGATCCCGATCTGGGACCCAGACATTTGCATCGACTGTGGCCGTTGTGCGCTGGTCTGCCCCCATGCCGCTATCCGCTTCAAGGCCTTCGAGGCCGGCACTTCGATCCCCGACGGGTTCTTGTGGAAGGAGCCGACCGGAACGGATCTGGCGGGGCAGCGAATCGCCATCCAGGTGGCGCCGGACGACTGCACCGGATGTGGCATTTGCGTTGAGGTGTGCCCGGCCAAGTCGAAGAAGGTGGTCAAGCACAAGGCATTGAACATGGCACCGAAATACGACCACCTCGATCGGGAACGACGGAATTTCGAGGCCTTCCTCGTCATCCCTGAGACCGACCGTGCGCTGGTGAACGCCAAGTCAGTGAAGGGCTCCCAACTGCTCGAGCCGTTGTTCGAATTCTCTGGTGCCTGCGCCGGATGCGGGGAAACGCCCTACCTCAAGCTCCTCACCCAGATGTTCGGGGACCGCATGATCGTGGCCAACGCGACTGGTTGTTCATCGATTTACGGTGGGAATCTCCCAACGACTCCCTGGACGACGGACAGCAAGGGCCGGGGCCCCGCTTGGTCCAACAGCCTGTTCGAGGACAACGCCGAGTTCGGTCTGGGCATGAGGCTCGCGATGGAAGCCCAACGGAGTGATGCCATTCTCCTCGTCACCGCGCTCGCCCCCGAGCTAGGCCAACTGGCGGCCGACATCCTTGAGCTGGCGGAGAACCCTGACCACTCCGAGCAAGACGCGCTCATCGCCCGCCAGCGTGAGCTCGTAGCCGAGCTAAAGGTGCGCCTCTCCGACATGGAAGGCCCGCTGCCGAGGCGGCTCGAGGGTGTCGCCGACTCGCTGATCGAGACCAGCATCTGGATCGTCGGCGGCGACGGATGGGCGTACGACATTGGCTTCGGAGGTCTCGACCACGTCCTGGGGTCGGGGCGCAACGTCAACATCCTCGTCCTCGACACCGAGGTCTATTCGAACACTGGAGGACAAGCCTCCAAAGCCACACCCCGAGCCGCGATTGCCAAGTTCGCCGCCGGGGGCAAGAAAACCGGCAAGAAGGACCTGGGGCAAATAGCGATGGCTTACGGCAATGTGTATGTGGGCCAGATCGCCATGGGAGCCAACCCGACCCAGACCGTCAAGACGATCGCCGAGGCGGAAGAACACAGAGGAGTCTCCCTGGTCATCGCCTACAGCCCCTGCATCGCCCATGGCCTCGACCTGAGATACCAGCTGAATCATCAGAAGGCCGCCACCGACTCGGGTTATAGGCCGCTCTATCGGTATGACCCGGCCCGAGAATCCAAGGGCGATCCCGGCTTGCGCCTCGACAGCCGTGCCCCGACCATCCGCTTCGAGGAGTTCGCCCGCTCGGAAGCTCGATTCGCCATGTTGGGCAAGGTCGATCCCGAGGGTGAGGAAGAGCTCCTCCGACTGGCCCAGGCGGATATCGATGACCGGTGGCACTACTACGAGCAGATGGTGCACGTTCATCGGACCGCCGAGTATGCGGAGGTAGAGGAATGAGTGTCGACCTCTCGACCAGGTACCTGGGACTCGATCTCGCTCACCCGGTCGTGCCGTCGGCTTCACCGCTGACGGGTGACGTCGACCATATCCACGCCCTGGTCGGGGCCGGCGCACCTGCCATCGTCTTACCGAGCCTGTTCGAGGAGGAGATCGAGCACAACGCGATGGCTGTTCATCAGAGCCTCGAGCTGGGCGCTGACGGCT
>JBEVIF010000183.1:0-3130 GCA_040510795.1 Acidimicrobiia bacterium | reverse complement strand
AAGGCGAACCTAATATCCACTATCGCCGTCGTGCAAAACCCCAGAATCCGTGTCCTGGAGTGGCACCGCGCACTCGGCCGGCCGGTCGATGGTGCATCGCTGGCGGTGTGTCGGATCGCCGTCGGGTTGGAGGGAGCGGTGTCGATCGGGCGCCTGTTCGCCAACGGATGGATCGAGGCGCTCTACGTGGCTCCCCAGCACCATCTGCGTTTTCCTGGGCTGGCGTGGGTTCCGGTGCCGCCACCATGGGGCGTCAGGACGCTGGCCGTGGTGGCCGGCCTCGCCGCCCTCGCCACCGCCCTCGGTTGGCGTCACCGTGCCGCCGCCGCGCTGTTCGCCCTCACGTTCACCTGGCTCGAATTCGTTGAGGCCACCACCTTTCTCAACCACTACTGGTTGGTCTCATTGATGGCGGCGCTGATGGTGGTGGTGCCCGCCAACCATGCCTGGTCGCTCGACGCAAGGGCAGGGAGAGCGGGCGGACCGGTCCCAGTTGGCGCGGTATTGGCCATCAGACTTCAACTGGCAGCGGTCTACTTCTTCGCCGGTGTGGCCAAACTGCACCCAGACTGGCTCTTCGATGGGGACCCTTTGCGGCTCTGGCTCCCCGGGCGAGGGGAGGTCCCGTTGATCGGCCCACTGCTGGCAGCCCCAGGTGCCGCGCTGGCATTGAGCTGGGCGGGAGCGCTGTTCGACCTGACCATCGTCGGCTTTCTTCTGATGAGAAGGACCCGCCTCTGGGCATGGTTGGCGGTCGTGGTCTTCCATGTGGTCACATGGGCGCTGTTCCCCCAGATCGGGGTGTTCCCCTGGGTGATGATCGCCCTCACCACGATCTTCTTCGCACCCGACTGGCTGCGACGATTGGTGGCGCGAACCGTGACGAAGCCGACTCCGGCCTTGCCAGAGAGGGCCGGCTGGCCGGCGTTCGCCACCGTGGCGCTTGTGATCTGGGTAACGGTGCAGGTACTTCTTCCAATCCGACACCTCGCCTACCACGGGGACGCCCGATGGACCGGGGAGGGGTTCCGGTTTGCATGGAACGTCCTTGCGGTGGAGAAAGTCGGATGGGTCAGCTTCCATATCACCGACTCGAAAGGCCGCACCTGGGTCGATGATGGGTCCGGGATTTACACCGAATCGCAGCTCAGGGTGGCCACAGCGGAGCCGGACATGATCGCCCAGATGGCGCGGGCGCTTGCCGATGAGGAGGGCGCCGGCGCCGAGGTGCGGGTCGATGCCTACGTATCGATCAACGGCGGCGAGGCGGAGAGGATGATCGACCCCAACATCGACCTGGCCTCACTCCACCCGGGGACCCGGCCCATCGATTTCGTGTTGGCACAACGGCGCGGCGGGATCACTGCCGCGGAAAGGAGCGACCCATGAGCGTGGTGCGTATCAATGTGATCGAGATACCCGAGGGAAGGGGCGAGGAGTTGGAGAGGCGCTTCGCCAACCGGGCGGGTGCGGTCGACCAGGCTCCGGGCTTTCTCGGTTTCGAGCTGCTCCGACCCACCGACGAGGGGTCCAGCTATTTCGTCTACACGCGATGGGAATCCGAGGAGGCATTCGAGGCTTGGCGTTCCAGTGCGGCCTTCGGCAGCGGGCATGCTCAGCACGCCGCGGAGGGACCGGTGGGCACCGGTTCCGATCTGCTCAGCTTCGAAGTCGTTACCGAGTCGAAGGGACCTCAGCCTGCGAGAGAGGGAAGCACCGACGCCCCGTAGGCCTCGAGCGTGGCGTCGGCATCGTCGTGCATCAGGTAAAGGGCAAATTGGTCAACACCCAGACCGCGTAGCTCCTCGAGCCGCTCGACGTGGCGGCTGACGGGACCGAGTATGCAGAAGCGATCGACGATGTCATCGGGGACGAAGTCGGTGCTCGGGTTGCCCGCCTGCCCGTGGTGGCTGTAGTCATACTCCTGGCGTTCCTTGATGTACGAGGAGAGCACCGCTGGAACCTTGCTTTCATCGGTCCCGTATCTGTTGACCAGATCGACGACGTGGTTGCCCACCATTCCACCAAACCATCGCAGTTGTTCTCGCTGGTGCTCGACGTCGTCCCCGACGTACGCCGGTGCGGCCACGCATATGGTCACCGCCGATGGATCTCGCCCGGCGGCGGCCGCCGCCTGGCGAACGGCACCCGCGGTCCACTCCAAGAGCTGTGGGTCAGCGAGTTGGAGGATGAACCCGTCCGCCTCACGCCCGACCAACTCGAGAGCCTTGGGCCCGTAGCCCGCCACCCAGATCGGTAGGTCCCACCCACCATCGGGCAACCATGGGAGGCTCAAATCCTTGTCACGCACGGTCACTGTGTCCCCGGCGACGAGTCGCTTGATCACCCCCATCGACTCGGACATGGTGGCCAGCGTGGCGGGAGGGCGGCCGATGAAGCGGAGCGCCGAGTCGCCTCGACCCATCCCGCAGATCGTGCGTGGCCCGTACATCTCGTTGAGGGTGGCGAACAGGGAAGCCAGCACCGTCCAGTCCCGGGTGCCGGGATTGGTCACCATCGGCCCGACAACCATCTGCTCGGTGGCGGCGAGCATCGCCGAGTAGATGACGAAGGGCTCCTCCCAAAGAACGTGCGAGTCGAAGGTCCACCCGTGGGTGAAACCGAGTGACTCGGCCCTGGCGGCCATTTCGATCACCCGGCTCGCCGGTGGGTTGGTCTGGAGGACAACCCCGAAGTCCATGACTCAAACCCTATGCCGCCGCACCACGAGCATGGGCCATCGGGATTTCGACTTGGACCGATCTACCAGACCTTCCCGCCTTGGAATGGAGTCACCGCAGCCAGGTCACCAATTTGGCTCGGCTCCCGACTCCGATCCCCTGGGGTGCGCTATGCCACCTGGGCGGCGACCAATCCGGCGTCGACCTGCTCCAGCGGCATAAAGAACCAGTGGCCCGCCTCGCAGTCGATCGTCCCGTGGACTACGGGCCCATGTGTCGAAGGAAGAGCCCTCATCTCGCCGAGCGACGCCGTGGCGCCACACCCCGGCTCGGGGCATTCGACTCTCTTGCTCATTCTCGACCCTCTCAAGTCTCCCGTCCCGCTCCTCTCGGCGGGCTTCTCCACCTATGTACTCAGGCGGCGTGTCGAAATCGTGTCTGCACCGTGT
>JBEVIF010000182.1:0-13582 GCA_040510795.1 Acidimicrobiia bacterium | reverse complement strand
CTTGGCGGCTCCGCTCACGTTCGCAATGAATCGTTCCCTTCGCTCCTGGCTCGACTCCGGCCCGAGAGATCGGATGAGGACCGGGCGCTCGAGGGAGGTGTCAGTAGCCAGCCACTCCTCGATGTCGTTGTCGCGCCCAAGCCGCATCTCGAGGCGGTAACGGTCGGAGACCGGGGGTGGCATAGCCCTAGTTCAGCACCGAGCAGCCCTCAAGCCCCATATCTCAACAGGTGGAGCGGTGTCTCTCGGGCTTGAAACCCTTCCCGCTCGTAGAGACGGCGAGCGCGGTCGTTCTCGGGCCGGAGATTGAGAACGAGGGCACGCGACCCGCGTTTGGAGGCCCACAGGGCGGAGGCCTGCACCAACGAGCCGCCGATGCCCTGGCCGGCAAATGACGGGTCGACAGCCACACGCTGGAGGTAGGAAACCGTCATCTGGGAGCCGACCAGTGCATAACCGGCGAGTTCGCTCTCGATCCGGGCGGTGAGGACGGTGGCGCGCGGCGTTGCCCTCATCGCCTCGACCAACCCCGCCTCACTCATCCTCCAGAACCCGTCGAAGGCGAGGTGATCTATCGCCACCAAGGGGTCCCAGTCGGGCACATTGGTCGCCTCGACTTCATGCTCCGGTGCGCCGATCCCGGCTCCCAACGCCATCTCCATCACGTCGAGCAGGCGGAACGGGGCGAATCCAGCCGTAATCCAGACCTTCGTAGCCGACGGGTAGAGAGCGGGGGAGTAGACGATGCCCGACCCCATCGACCCGAGAAGCTCTGCGACAGCGCGAAGGAACTCGTGGGTGCCTCGCTCGAGACGCACCGCGGGGTCGGGGAAGTCATCGTTCCACGGCCGCGCCAGTGCCTTGGCCCAACCCCTGCGCACGGTCACCGAGCCGGGCCAGACCCCATCGAGATGCAGCCGATCGGGCACCTGTGGGAGAGTACGGCATGGAAGTGGTGGTGGCCGCCAGCCCGATGGGAGCCCTGCACGACACCGGCCGGAACCACCCGGAGCGGCCCGAGCGACTGGGTGCCGTGCTCCGCGGGATCTCCGAGAGCGGGTTGAAGCTGACCGAGATCGAAGCACCACCGATCGAGCGCTCCGATCTCGCCCTGGTCCACGACCTGGCCTATGTCGATGCCATCGAGAGGTTCTGTCTCCTCGGCGGGGGCGCTCTCGACATGGACACATTCGCCTCGTACGACACCTGGGCCGCGGCCACGACGGCGGCCGGAGGGGTATTGGCCGTGGTGGAGGAGCTGGAAGGGCGCGCCGATGCCACCGGGTTCGCCCTGTGCCGGCCGCCGGGCCACCACGCCCTCCGTTCCAGGGCGATGGGTTTCTGCCTGTTCAACAACGTCGCTGTGGTGGCAGCCTGGCTCCGGTCACGGGGTCAGCGGGTGGCGATCCTGGACTGGGATGTCCACCACGGAAATGGAACCCAGACGATGATGGCTGACGATCCGGGCACCCTGTACGTCTCGATCCACCAAGACGACTTCTATCCGTTCGCGGGTTTTCCCGATGACATCGACACTGGTGCCGCCGGCACCACGGTCAACATCCCGTTGCGCGCAGGCACCGCCGGAGACGTGTGCCGTCTGGCTTGGGAGCAGCTCGTCATCCCTGTGCTTTCCCAGTTCGGGCCCGATTGGGTCCTGGTGAGCGCCGGGTACGATGCCCACACCGAAGACCCGCTGGCCGACCTCGATCTGCTCGATGCCGACTACGGATGGATGGCTTCGCGTCTGGCGCGCGCTCACCCAGCACACCGCACGGTGTTCGCTCTGGAAGGGGGCTACGACCTCGATGGGCTCCGACACTCCGCCCGCTCCACGGTGCGTGGCATGGCAGGGGAGGACGAGTTCGGACCACCCCTCATCTCGGCCCCTGGTGCGTCCGAAGCACTGGCTGTCGCCCGCGTGGCCGTGGGGCGGCATTGGAGCGTCTGAGAAGTCTTTCAGGTCTCTTGCGACCCGAGCCGATAAAGACACACCCTGGGTCAACTGGGAAAGGAACATGGAAATCAACATCGAGGATCTTCTGCGCCGAGCTGTCTCACAGGGTGCAACGGATCTGCATCTCAAGGTCGGATCACCGCCAGTCGCGCGCGTCAACGGTGACCTGGAGAGGCTCGAAGGCTTCGAGGCGCTCAAACCCGCGGACACGCAGGCCTACGCAGAAGCGCTCTTCACCCCCCGAGGCGCTCGCGATTTCAAGGACACTGGCACCGCCGATTTCGCGTTCGGTCGCCAGGACATCGGGCGCTTCCGGGTCACCGCCTTCCGTCAGCGTGGCTCGGTATCGGTCGTTCTGCGTCGTGTATTTCCCGGGACGATGTCATTCACCGATCTCGGCCTACCCCGGGTCGTGGAGAAGCTCGCCGCCGAAACGTCGGGGCTGCTCCTCGTCACCGGAGCTTCCGGTTCGGGCAAGACCTCAACCATGGCGTCGATCCTGGACTGGATCAACACTCATCGGGCGGTGTCGATCCTCACCGTCGAGGACCCGATCGAGGTCCTCCATCCCGACAAGAAGAGCGTTGTCGAGCAACGCGAAGTCGGTGTCGACACTCCCAGCGCCGCCGATGCGGTGCGGAGTGCGATGCGTCACGACAACGATGTGCTCATGATCTCCGAGTTCGATGACGCCGACACCGCACGTGCGGCCATCGCTGCGGCCGAGACCGGCCACCTGGTGATCTCCTCGATGCGGACGACTGACCCAGCCGACACCATCGACCGCGTGGTTTCGCTGTTCCCCGAATCGCAGCAACGCGTCGTCCGGGGCCAACTCGCCGCACAGCTTCTGGCGATCGTCAGCCAGCGCCTTTTCGAGAGCCAGGAGAAGGGGAAGACACTCGCCTGTGAGATCCTCACCAACAACGAGCGTGTCCAGGATTGGATCATCGGTGGCGCCGAGGCCCCGGCCCTGATCGACATCATGAAGGAGAGCGAGTTCTTCGGGATGCAGACGATGGACGCCTCCCTTCTCAAACTCGTGGTCGACAAGTCCATCGACCTCCCTGCCGCCCTTCCCTATGCCCGAAACGTCCACGAGCTTCGAGCCAAGGCGATGGCAGCCGGCATCGCGGTGTGACCCGGTGGTGGGTCACTCCTCACCACCCACCACTCAAAACCCATAACCTGCGGCGGGTGATCCCGAAGCGGCTCGATTTCCTGGTCTCGCCTGATCTACCGCCGGCCCAATTGCATCAGCTGTTCGATGTGGCCGGCCATCAACTGTTCCTGGTTGGCGGTTCGGTCCGTGACGCATTTCTCGAGAGACCGCTGGAGGATTACGACTTCGCCACCGATGCCAGGCCGGATCGGATCGCCGAGCTGCTCGAGACCTGGGCGGACGTCGTCTACCGCGTCGGAGCGAGGTTCGGCACCGTTGCTGCGCGCAAGAACGGGCACGTCGTCGAGGTAACGACGTTTCGCAACGAGGTCTACCGCGACGATTCTCGCAAACCTCAGGTCACGTTTTCCGACGACATCGAGACCGATCTCGCCCGGCGCGACTTCACCGTGAACGCCATCGCCCTGTCGCTCATGGACATGGAACCGATCGATCCCCACGGTGGGCTGTCCGACCTGGCCACGGGGGTCTTGAGGACCCCCCTGGATCCTGAGATCTCCTTCTCCGAGGATCCCCTGCGCATGCTGCGGCTGTTCAGATTCGAGGGCACGCTCGGATTTACCGGAGAGGCCAGGACGGTGGTGGCCGTCGCCGAGATGGGAGAGCGTCTGGAGATCGTGTCGGCGGAGCGCATCAGGGACGAGCTCTCGAAGCTCGTCGTGGCGCCAGACGCCGGGAAGGCCCTCGATCGCGTCGTGGCCTCCGGATTGGCCACCCATTTTCTCCCCGAGTTGCCAGCCCTGGCGATGGAGCAAGACCCTCACCAGCGTCACAAGGACGTCTTGGCCCACACGCTGGCCGTCGTCGACAAGACACGGCCCGAGCTGGTGCTTCGGCTCGCCGCCTTGTTCCACGACATCGGCAAGCCCGACACCCGCCAGTTCGGAAAGGATGGCGTCTCGTTCCACCATCACGAGGTCGTCGGGGCGCGATTGACCCGACGTCGCCTGAAGACGCTTCGCTATCCGAATGAGGTCGTTGCCGATGTTTCTCGGCTCGTCTTCCTCCACCTCCGCCCGCACACGCTCAAGATGGGTTGGACCGATTCGGCTGTGCGGCGCTACGTGCGTGATGCCGGCGAGTTGCTCCCGTATCTCAACGAGCTGGTGAGGTGTGACGTCACCACTGCCAATCCGCGCCGCGCCCGGGCTGTCCAGAATCGCATCGATGAGCTCGAGGAGAGGATCTGCGAGCTGAGTGCGAAGGAGGAGATATCGCGTCTCCGCGCCCCGATCGATGGCAATCAGGTGATGGGGTATCTGGGGATTGGGCCCGGGCCGAACGTAGGTGACATCATGGAGCTGATGCTCGAGCGAAGGATCGACGAGGGCCCCTACAGCGTGGGGGAGGCATATGCCATGGTCAGGGACTGGGCCATCGCCCAGGGCATCCCGGATCCTGGTCCGCCGCCCGACGAGGAGGAATGACGTTGAGGGTCGTCCTCGCCTATTCAGGTGGCCTCGACACGTCGGTGATCCTGGCCTGGCTTCGCGAGGAGCGCGGGGCGGACGTGATCGCTTACACCGCTGACGTCGGTCAGGGCGCCGAGGCCTCCGAGGCCAAAGAAAAGGCCATCGCGACCGGAGCCGTGGAGGCAGTGGTCGAGGACCTCACTCATCGTTTCGTCGACGGTGCCGTGTACCCCGCCCTGCGGGCCGGCGCGGTCTACGAGGGTCATTACCTGCTCGGGACCTCCCTGGCCCGGCCCATCATCACCGAGGGTCTCGTGCGAACTGCCCGCGCCTTCGGCGCCGACGCCATCTCCCACGGTGCGACGGGCAAGGGCAACGATCAAGTCCGCTTCGAGCTCTCCGTGGCCGCGCTGGCCCCCGATCTCGGGGTGATTGCCCCCTGGCGGGAATGGGACCTCGACGGGCGCTCGGCCCTCATCGAGTACGCCAAGGAACGCGGGATACCTGTGCCGGTCACCCGGGAGGAGCCCTACTCGATGGATGCGAACCTCTTTCACATCTCGTACGAGGGCGGAATCCTGGAGGACCCCTGGGCCGCACCCCCGTCCAAGATGTTCCGACTCACCGTGGACCCCACCGATGCCCCGGATCAGCCCGAGGAGGTCGTGATCGGGTTCGAGGAAGGCAACCCGGTGTCGATCGATGGGCATGAGCTGGGACCGGTCGAGCTGTTGACCGAAGCGAATGCCGTTGCCGGTCGACATGGCATCGGGAGGGTGGATCTCGTCGAGAATCGGTTCGTCGGGATCAAGAGCCGCGGGGTCTACGAGACCCCGGGTGGGACCATCCTGCATCTGGCCCACCGCGCAGTCGAGTCGATCACGCTCGACAGGGAGGTACTGCACATCCGGGACTCCCTGATCCCCCGCTATGCGCAGATTGTCTACAACGGCTTTTGGTTCAGCCCGGAGCGGAGGGCTTTGCAGGGTCTGATCGACGACATCCAGAAGCCGGTCACCGGCGAGGCCCGTCTGGTGCTCTACAAGGGCGGCGCCACCGTGTCGGGGAGACGCTCACCAAACACCCTCTATGACCCGGATTCGGCCACCTTCGAGGCCGACGACGTATATCGCCAGGCCGATGCCGAAGGCTTCATCTCGCTCAACGCCCTGCGAATCAGGGGGTTCGGCGGAGGGGAAGTGGAATGAGCCTGTGGGGTGGCCGATTCGAGTCGGGCCCTGGCGAGACGCTGTGGGCGTACACCACCGATGTCTCGGACAGGCGTCTCCTCGCCGACGACATTGCAGGATCTCGGGCGCACCTCCTGATGCTCGGCGAGACCGGGATCCTGGCTGAGGCCGATGTGACGGCTCTCCTCGGTGGACTGGAGGCCATCCAGTCCGAGGCTGCCGGTGGCGAGTTCGAATTCTCCGACTCGGACGAGGACGTTCACTCGGCGGTGGATCGGAGATTGTTCGAATTGGTCGGTGACACGGCGGGCAAGCTGCACACCGCCCGATCCCGAAACGATCAGGTGGCGCTCGACATGCGTCTTTACACCCGCCGTGCCGCCGACGAGCGACACGAACAGCTTCACGCCTACGCCCTGGTCCTCGCCGATATCGCTGAGAGCCACGCCGAAACCGTCGTCCCCTCCTACACCCATCTCCAGCAGGCCCAGCCAACCACCCTCGGTCATCATCTCCTCGCCTACGCCTGGATGGCGGTCCGCGACGCCGAGCGATTCGCCGAAGCCGGCAGGCGGATCGATGTGTCACCCCTCGGCGCCGGTGCCTCGGCCGGGACATCCTTGCCGATCGATCCGGAGGCAACCGCAAGGGAGCTGGGAATGGCCGGGGTCTTCGAGAACTCGCTCGACGCGGTTGGGTCCCGGGATCACCTCGCGGAGTATGTCTTCTGCTGCGCCCAGGCAATGGTGACCCTTTCCCGACTCGCCGAGGAGGTCGTTCTCTGGGCCACACCCGAGTTCGGCCGGGCAAGGCTCGGGGACAGCGTGAGCACCGGGTCGTCGGCCCTGCCGCACAAGCGAAACCCGGATATCGCCGAGCTCGTCCGGGGCCGTGCCGCCCGGATATCGGGGTTGCTGGCGGCGATGATGACTCTTCAAAAAGGCCTTCCCCTCGCCTACAACCGTGATCTCCAGGAAGACAAGCGACTCGTCTTCGAGGCCGACGACACGCTGGCGGATTCCTTGACGGCGATGGTCGAGTTGCTCGGCCAAACCGAGTTCCTGCCGGTCGACCCATCCGTGGAGACCGCCAGCCTCGATCTGGCCGAGTCCCTGGTCGCCCGAGGCGTCCCGTTCCGCGAGGCCCATGAGGCCGTGGGCAAGCTGATGCTCACTCTCGAGGGCCAGAGCAGGACCCTCCTCGAGGCGGGCCTCGAAGACCTGGTGTCTGCGCACGCTGCTTTCGACGAAGCCGATCTCGGGCTTCTCGATCCGGCTACGTCCGTGCAGCGCCGAATCAGCCCTGGCGGAGGAAGCCCTGAGTCGGTCCACACCCAGGTCTCCGACCTGCGCAGGAGGATCACTTCTTCCTAACGTGCCCCCGGTGATCCTTCTGGTGATCCCCGCGGTAGTCGTTGCCGTGATCAGCCTCGCCTCGTTTGCGGGAGCATGGGTCTGGTGGCTCGATGTCCTGGCCAATTTCCGTGCGCAGTACGTGGTGATCCTGGCGATCCTGGGTCTGCTCGTCGCGGCCAGCCGGTGGCGCCGTACCGGGCTCGCCATCCTCGGCGTGGCATTGGTCAATCTGCTCTTCGTCGCTCCGTTGTTCGTAGGGTCGCCGGGGGAGCCGGTGGCGGGGGCGCCTGGAATGCGGGTGATGAGTTTCAACTTGCTTTCGACGAACGAGAGCTACAGCGAGGTCATCGAGTACATCGAGGCGACGGAGCCGGACCTCGTCCTCCTCCATGAGTCGAGCCGCCCCTGGGAGGTGGCCATGGAATCCTCGGGGCTCGACTACGAGATCGTCCGTGGCCGCTCCGAGAACTTGATCTTCGGAACCCTGGTCCTGGCTCGAGATGACGTCGAGGCCGTCTCCTATGGCTTCGCCGAGGGCGACGGGAGGGCCATATCTCTCGTGTATCAGCCGGAGGGTTGGTCGGTGCCCGTGCAGATCCTCTCTTCGCATCCGCTGGCCCCGACATCGGGGGAGCGGGCAGCTCTCCGCGATGCCCAGCTCTCCTTTGCTGCCGGATGGGCTGCAGAGCAGGAGGGTGCCTACGCGGTGGTGGGAGATCTGAATGCCTCGCCTTGGTCCTCTCCCTTCCGTGGGCTCGTCTCGGAGGGTGGTCTACGCAACTCTCAGATCGGATTCGGCCTACAGCCCTCCTTCTCGGCGAACACGATCTTCCCTCTTCGGGTCCCCATAGATCACCTGCTCCACAGTGACGACCTTCGAGTCCGTGACCGTCGTCTCGGTCCGGCCCTCGGCTCGGACCACTTCCCGCTCGTGGTCGACCTCGAGTACGCCCCGGGCGCCTGAAGCGGTTGCCTGAGGTGCGTGCGGCCACATCTGGCGCCACCGCTGCATAGCAGGAGCGGGGTTACCGTTCGGGTCATGTCAGACCAATTTTCTGAGCGCCGGGCACGTCTCGCCATAGATATCGGCGACGATGCCATCGCCATTGTCCCGGCGGCAGTCGAGGTGACTCGGAGCAAGGACACCGAATTCGAGTTCCACCAGGATCCGGACTTTCTCTATCTGACCGGATTCCATGAGCCGGACGCGGTGGCGGTGATAGCGCCCGGCCATTCCGATGGCGATTACACCCTCTTCGTCAGGCCCCGAGACCCCGAGATGGAGGCCTGGAACGGCTATCGCGTAGGCACCACAGGTGCCATGGAGCGATTCGGTGCCAACAAGGCATATGAGATCGGGCAGCTAGACGAGATCCTGACCCGGCTCATGATCGGGCGCGAGGTGATCTGGTATCGCACGGGCAACCCGCACCACGACGACAGAGTCGCCGGGATCGTGGCCAAGGCCCGGAGTCATCGGGAGCGCTACGGCGGCACGGTGCCGTCTGCGGTTCGTGACATCACGGTCTTGCTCGCCGAGATGCGTCTCATCAAGAGCCCGGAGGAGATCGAGATCCTGCGCAGGGCGTGCGAGCTGTCTGCCCGTGGGCACGCCGAGGCGATGCGCTTCACCGAATCCGGCTTGTACGAGTATCAAGTCCAGGCCGCGCTCGAGTACTACTGGCGGCTGGGCGGCGCCCGGCACAATGGCTATCCCTCCATCGTGGCGTCAGGGCCCAACACCTGTGTCCTTCACTATGTGGAGAACGAACGGCAGATCGAAGACGGCGATCTCGTCCTGATAGATGCCGCCGCCGAGGTAGACGGCTACTCGGCGGACATCACCCGGACCTTCCCGGCCAACGGGAAGTTCAGCGGTCCACAGCGGGCCGTCTACGAATTGGTCCATTCCGCCTTCCAGAAGGGACTGGACATGTCGGCTCCCGGATCGAGCCCCAGAGCTATCCATGACGCGGCCACCAGAGTGCTCACCCAGGGAATGGTGGAGCTGGGCCTCCTGCCCAAGGGTGTCGAGGAGTCACTGGCCATGCACCACTACAACCAGTTCTACTTCCATGGAACCGGGCACTGGATCGGCCTCGATGTGCACGACATGGGCACCTATCGGGTGGAAGGCGTGCCCCGGAAGCTGGAGCCGGGGATGGCATTCACGGTTGAGCCCGGCCTCTACATCGCCCCGGACAAGACAGAGGTGACCCTGACCCTGCTCGAGTACGACAACGACGAGTGGAACCAGCGCAGGATCCTGGAGGGTCGGGCGGCTGCGATGGCCAAGGAGGCCGAGGCCAAGGAGAAGGCGGAGAAGATCACACACACCGTCCCTCCCGACTTCCTCGGCATCGGGATCCGAATCGAGGACGATGTGGTGATCACCGAGGATGGCCGCGACAACCTGACCAGCTCGGTCCCCTCAACCATCGACGAGATCGAATCCCTATGCGCCGAGGCGTCAACGTTGCCGAGCGGCTGAGATCTACTTCTTGGATGAAGGTCTGCCCTCAGACGGTTGCCGGGAGGGCGTACACCAAGATGGCGAAGAAGTGAAAGCTGCTCCCGGCGATGACAAGGACATGGAACAGCTCGTGGTGTGAGAAGGCCCGAGGGAAGAGGCGGGGCCGCCCGGTGGCGTAGATCACGGTGCCGATCACATAGCAAGCGCCCCCGAGGACGATGAGGGCGAGGGCACCCGGCCCGAGCTCACGCCAGATCCAGGGAGCCCAGATCAGGGCGGACCAACCCATCACCATCTGCAATGTCACCGAAAGGTGGGTCCTCACGTCGGGCATGAACGCCTTGAGCAGTATCCCAGTGAGCGCGATGCACCAGACGATGCCGAGCGCGACGGCGAGGGGGACCCCTTCCAGGGAGGCGATCGCGATCGGCGTGAAGGTGCCGGCGACCACGAGAAAGATCATCGAATGGTCGATTCGCTGCAGTCTCGCCCTCCACTCGTCGCGCCAGGGGACCGAGTGGTAGAGCGATGAGACGATGAACATCAGGAGCAAGGCCCCTCCGTAGACGAGTACCCCGAAGAGGGCTTCCGCCCGACCCGATGCTCTTTCGATGAGGAGCACGAGCCCGATGGCGGTTGCGATGGCCGCGGAGCCGTGCAAGAAGCCCCTAATCGGATTCTGCATCCGCCCCAGCGTGATCCGCTCCATGTCGCTGCAAGGGTATCGACCGGCCACCCGTAGCGGAAAGGGGTCGGGGGACCCAGGTCGAAACGGGTCCTGGTCCTGGCTGGCCGGTACGATGGAGCCATCACCATGGCTCTTGGTGTCCTATACCGCCTCTACGAGCGAAATCTCGTCAACGGTCTCGATCGAGACCGACTGCCCCGTCACATCGGCATCGTCCTCGATGGGCATCGTCGTCATGCCCGAGAGGAGCGGCTACCCACGTACACGGAGAGCTACCGGGTCGGCATGCGCCGCTTCGAAGAGTTCATCGGATGGGCCGAGGCGCTCGAGATCCCGGCCGTCACCGCCTGGGTGCTGTCACGGGAGAACCTGTCCCGACCCGTCGATGAGCTAGATCCCTACTTCGAGGTCCTGACCGAGCTGTTTGGCCGGTTGCCCGCACTCTGCGAGACATACGACATGGGGATCCGGTTCATCGGGAGCCTCGACTTGTTGCCAGACGAACTGGTCGCAGCAGCCAAGTTGGCGGAGGAGGCCCAGCCTTTCGGCACCCGCCGCCTCAACATCGCCATGGGGTACGGGGGCAGGCAAGAGATCGTCGACGCGGCCAAGGACCTGGTAGCCAAGCTGATGGCCGAGGGGATTCCTCCCGACGAGGTCGCCGCCCACATCGACGCCGAATCGCTGGCTTCACACATGTACTCCGCCGATCTCCCCGACCCGGATCTCCTGATCAGGACCTCCGGCGAGTCGCGGCTGTCGGGGTTCCTGCTCTGGCAGTCCGCCTATGCGGAGTTCGTCTTCGTCGACGTGAACTGGCCGGCCTTCCGCCGGGTCGACTTCCTGCGCGCCCTGCGTGATTTCACCAGCAGGGATCGCCGCTTCGGCAAGTAGGCGGCCGCCTACTCCGTCACCATCTCCTCGTCGAGATGGCTCACGTCGCCGAGTTGGCGGAGCGAGAAACCCCACCCGGTGCTGATCCGGTCCATGGTCAAGCGGGAGACCCCGCTGTGAGGCTGGCGAAACCGATCCCACTCCCAGGGAACCGGCTCCAGCCCGAGCAGCCGGCCCAGGACCACGGCGTTGGTGCCCGCATGGGCCACGATGATCACCCGCATGCCGGGATCCTCGACTTCCCAGAGATGTCGGTGTTCGCCGTGCATGGGCAGGATTCCATGGATGGCCAGGGTCTCTTCGAGCCCGGTCACCACCCTGCGGTGAAAAGCGCGGAACGACTCGCCTCCGGGCAACCCGTCCCACATTTCCTCCATCGTGCGAAAGTGGGCCTCCCGCAAAGCCTTCTCGATCTCCTCGGCCGGCGATCCCTCCCAAGATGGCGGGTTCTGGATCTCCCTCAGCCACGGGTAAACCTCGGGCTCGATGTCGACCTCGGAAGCCACCGGGGCGGCGGTTTGCATGGCTCGATTCATCGGTGATGCCCAGAGCTCGTCGAACGGTTCGACCGCGCCCAGCCGATGGGCGACCCGCTTCGCCTGCTCGTGCCCGACATCTGTGAGATCGGGATCGTTCCGTGCAATGAAGCCGGGAGTCCAGTCTGGCTGGCCGTGGCGGACCAGGATCAAATCCATTTCGTCAACCGTACCCAGCCCGTTGTTCATACCGATCGGCGTCGCAATACGATTGGGCTGTGTCCCGCCAAGCCCTAATCGATCACCTGCGTCATCACGCCCTCTTCACTGACGGCCCCTACACACTGAGGTCGGGCCAGCGCTCGGATTGGTACCTCGATGCGCGACAGACGACTTTTGCCGGAAAGGGAGCGCCCATCGTCGGCGCCGCCGTGCTCGACGTCCTCGACCCCGAGGTCAGGGCGGTCGGGGGCATGACCATGGGGGCGGACCCGATCGCTCTCGCCGTGGCCGTCGTCGCCAATCTCCGGGGTCGGGACATCAACGCTTTCTCGATCCGCAAGACCACCAAGCAGTACGGGATCACAGGGCGCGTCGTGGGCCCGGTGGCAGCGGGCATGCCGGTGGCGATCCTCGAGGACACGACGACCACTGGCGGGGCCGCCCTAGACGCGGCCGAGGCGGCAACTGCAGCCGGACTGCGGGTAGTGCAGGCCATAGCCCTCGTCGATCGATCCGACGGGAGGGCGGCCGAAGCATTCGACGAGGAATCCATTCCCTACGTGGCCCTGGTGGTCCCCAAGGATCTGGGCGTCAAGAGGTGAAGGTCGTCGTACAGCGCTCGGCGGTCAGGATGTGGCTGCTGGCGATGGGCGGCATACCACTCCTGGTCATCGCAGTGGACGTGCTGACGAGCCGTCGGATCACCAACTGGCTCAGGGAGTTGTTGTTCACCCCGGAAGACACCCAGATCTATGAGCCGAGAGACGTGATTTGGGCCTGGGCACTCCTCTTCTTCTCGGTGTTTCTAGTTGTGTGGGGTCTGAAGGAGCTCTTCATGCCCACCAAGGTGATCGAGGCACAGGACGACGGCCTTGCCGTCAAACTCCGTGGCCCCTTCCGCAAGGCCGACTTCATTGCGTGGGAAAATATCGCCGACATCGAACCTGGCGAGATCGTGGACGAGGGAGATGTGCTACTTCTCCTTCGGATCAGGCTCTTCACCCGCGGTGAGCTGCCCGAGCATCCCTGGGGGGCCCGCTGGGTGGAAGCCAAAGTCCTCGGCCTACTAGCCCAGGACTGGTCCGCTACTCCAGCCCGAGTGGCAATGCAGCTGGGGGAGTATGCGGTCGATGCGGCACAACGGGAGACTCGGGGCCGGACCGCCCCCATCTCGGACCCGATGTGATCCTGGTCGGCGCCCATGTGCCGTCGGTCAAGCCTCTGGAAGAGGCGGGCGAGCGCCAGGCCGACCTCGTCCAGATCTTTCTCTCCAACCCACAGTCATGGAAGAAGCCCCCGCCGCGACCCGACGCCGAGGTTCTCCGTGGCTCACCGCTCCCGATCTATGTCCATGCTCCCTACCTGATCAACGTTTGTGCCGACAACAACCGGGTGAGGATTCCGTCACGAAAGATCCTCCAGGACACGTGTGATGCAGCGACCGAGGTGGGCGCCCTGGCGGTGATCGTCCACGGTGGACATGTGACGGGCGATGGGCCGCAGGAGGAGGGCATCGATCGTTGGAGGAAGGCACTCGAGGCGGTCGACACGGAGATCCCGATCTTCATCGAGAACACCGCCGGTGGCGACAAGGCAGTAGCGAGAAGGGTCGAGTGGATCGCCCGTCTCTTCCAAGAGGTCGGCGAGTTCGGAGTCGGGTTTGTACTCGACACCAGTAAACAGTGGGCGGGGGGTGAGCCAATGGACGAGGTGGTCCCCCGCATCATGGAAA
>JBEVIF010000181.1:0-5738 GCA_040510795.1 Acidimicrobiia bacterium | reverse complement strand
CCAGCATCGAGACCGCGCCCAAGGCTTCGGCCACACGTGCTTCGAGCTCGTCGCCGTCGATGCCGAAGTTGGCCGGGCCAAAGGCGACGTCCTGACCCACCGTTGGCATGAACAACTGGTCGTCGGGGTCCTGGAACACCAGACCGACTCTTCGCCTGATCTCGAGGACCGAATCGTCGGAGACGACGAGACCGGCCACGCGCACCTCTCCGGAGGCCGGTCGGAGAATCCCGTTGAGATGGAGAAGAAGGGTGGTCTTGCCTGCTCCGTTCGGTCCAAGAAGGGCCACTCGCTCGCCGTGGTGAACATGCAGATCGACATTACGGAGAGCCTGACGGCCGTCTGGATAGGCGAAGCTCAGATCGCTGATCTCGAGGGACGGCTCGCTCATCCCAGCACCGTCACGGATAGAAGGGCCAGAAGGACGGCGACGAGCGACACCGAAAGACCGATCGACCATTCCCGGGTGGTCGCAGGTCGATCACCAAACACCGGCATCCTCCCGGTGAATCCCCTCGCCACCATCGCCCGGTGGACACGCTCACCCCGCTCGAACGATCGGATGAAGAGCGATCCGGCCGACTGGGCCAGCGGCCCGCTCTGCCAGAACCATCGGGGCTCGTATCCCCGGGCGGCCATGGCCACCCTTCGCCGGGAGAATTCGCCGGCGACGATGTCCAGGTAGCGCACCATGAATCCGGCGATGGCGGTGAGAACCCGGGGCACCCGGATGCGATCCAGGCCCCGGAGCAAGTCGGGGATGGTGGTGGTCGCAGAAACGATGATCGATGCCCCGAGGCCGAGAGTTGCCTTGGCCAGGATCGTCCACGCCCCCCACAGCCCCTCGACCGAGAGGGTGAGCCCGAGGACCTCCGTGGTCTCACCCCGTCCAAAGAAAGGGAGCATCAGGGCGAAGATCAGTATCGGGACCTCCACGAGCAGCCTTCGGGCCACGAAGCCCGCAGGAAGCTCGGCGAGAATCATCACCCCGACGAGGAGGCACCCGGCCAAGAAGTAAGCCCAGAACGCCTCGGGCGGGAGCACAACCACAGCCAGGACGAAAACCAGAAGCGCCACGACTTTCACCTGTGCCGGTAGTTGGTGAACCGGTGTGGTCCCGTGCCGGTACAGCACATGATCGTGATACGTCTCGCTCAGACCCGAGTCTCGCTCTTCCTTCTGATCACCACGAACGCGCCGACGATGGCGGCGCCCACACCAAAGGTGATCAGCACGCCAATCAGACCGGAGAGACGGATCCCGGTCGCCTCTTCCTCGATTCCCGCCACCTCATAGTCGGCCAATGGTGAGTCTGCCAACGGGTGATCCTCGGCCGAGTCGATGAATCCCTGGTCGATGGCGACTCGCTCCAGACCGTCAGGCTCGCTTGAAGCCAGCGGCGCGACAACCAATACCAGCAGAGCGGCTACCACCAGACCGGCCGCGGCAAAGCCCCAGGCCCCGGCTCGGACCGGCTTCTTCTCTTTGTCGAGGAGATCGAGGTCTTCCACGCCGGCGATCAACTCGGGCCGAGTCGCGGCCACGGCGCCCACGGTCGCCGCCGAGATGAGGCCCTCACCGACACCGATTAGGAAATGGACACCGGCCATCGCCGCGAACACCGTCGCAACGTTCACATTGCCCCGGCCCCCGATGGCGTACTCGATGACGAACGCGAGAGAAGACGCGACAACCGAGGCCAGGGCGGCGGTGAAAGTCGATACCAGGACAGTGGTCCATGACCTGGGGAGGGTCTTCACCATCACCCGGAAGACAACCCAGCCGACCAACCCGGTCACCAGAGCCATGTTGAGCAGGTTGGCGCCTAGGGCCGATACACCGCCGTCGGCGATCACAAGCGCTTGGATGATCACCACGACACTCACCGCGGTTATTCCCAGCCACGGACCGACCAGGATCACGGCTAAGGCCCCACCCAGAAGATGTCCCGAAGTGCCCGCCGCAACAGGGAAATTGATCATTTGAAGGGCGAAGATGAAGGCAGCGACAAGGCCGGTCAGGGCGATGCGGCTCTCCTGGAGATACGCACCCGCCCGTTTGATGGAATAACCGAGGCCGCCCGCGGCCATGACAGCTATGCCCGCCGAAGTGGCGCCATTGAGACATCCGTCCGGGATGAGCAAGATCTGTTGCCTCTCTTGCGACCGTGTCGCAACAAGGATAGCGGAGTGGACTAGATCGTGTTCTCGGAGGCGCAGTCGGCGCAGAGCCCGGATAAGGCGAAGTGATTCAGGTCGGCGACGAATCCGGTGGCCACCGTGATGGCGGCGGCCAGGTTCTCACTCTCCTCCCGGGGAAGGGTGGTGGTCGTCCCGCAACGGCGACAGATCAAATGCTGATGACCCGCATCTTCGGCCAGGTGATACACGGATGGCCCGTGACCCATGTGCGAGTGAGCGAGCAACCCGGATGCCTCGAGCGCTTCCAGGGTCCGATACACAGTGGACCGGTCGAGCCGCGTCCCGCTCTTGGCCCGGGCCCGGTCGTAGATGTCGGCCGCGTTCAGATGCTCGTCGTGAGCCGCCGCCACGACTTCGCAGACTGCACGTCGGGCGTTGGTGATCCGATAGCCCCGGTCGCTCAGGGCGTCGACCAATTTGTCGGCCGTGATGTGCACCGGGACAGGCTAAGCGCGGCCCAGAGATGGCCCGCGGGCACCGCTAGGGGTCTGTCGCTACTTTGCCCCCGATGCCGATCGCACTTGTCACCGGTGCCAATTCCGGCATCGGCCGAGCCACCGCAATCGGGCTGGCCGGCAACGGTGTGCATGTGATCGTGGCCAGTCGCTCGGCGGAGCGAGCCCAACCGGTCCTGGATGAGATCGCAGCTTTTGGAGGCAGCGCCGAGTTCCTCGAACTCGATCTCGCCTCGCTGCCCTCGGTGCGGACCGCTTCACAGAGCTTCGTCGACACAGGTCGCAACCTCGACATCCTGGTCAACAACGCCGGTATCGGAGTCAATCGCCGCGGTCTCACAGAGGAAGGCTTCGAGGTCCATTTCGGCATCAACCATCTGGGCCACTTCCTCCTGACCCGCGAGCTGTTTCCCAACCTGCGCCCGGAGAGCCGCGTAGTCGCGCTGACCAGCGCCATGCACTTTCGGGCAGATGGCATCGATTTCGCCCGGGTTCGCCGCCCGACCGCATTAACGGGTCTCGACGAGTACGCGACATCCAAGCTGGCCAATGTCCTGTTCACCAGAGAGCTCGCCCGCCGCCGACCGGAGATTCGGGCCTACGCCGTCCACCCCGGCCTGGTTCGCACCCGGCTGATCCCGGGCCCGGTCCGCGTCCTTTCGGCCTCGAGCATGGTTAGCCCCGAACAGGGCGCAGACACGGTGCTTTGGTGCGCCACCTCGGAGGATGTGGCCTCGGAGAGTGGGCAGTACTACCAACGGCGAACTCGCCTTCCCCCCTCGGCCCAAGCCCAGGACGACGACCTGGCCAGGGAGCTCTGGGAGCGATCGGACGAGTGGTGCGGATAGGCACACCAGGTAGCGTCCCGCTCATGGAGCCGGATCTCTATTACGGCAGCTACCTGAGACTGGACAAACTCCTCGAGGCCCAGGAGCTGGAGAGCACCAAGGCAGGGAGCACCGTGCACGACGAGATGCTCTTCATCGTCGTCCATCAGGCCTACGAGCTCTGGTTCAAGCAGATCCTCTGGGAGATGGACGAGGTGCGTCGCATTTTCGGCCAGACCATCGTCGACGACGCAGACATGGGCACTGTCGTCGCACTGCTGCGACGCATCACCGAGATCCAGAAGCTGCTGATCCAGCAGGTCTCGGTCCTGGAGACGATGACCCCTCTCGATTTCCTCGATTTCCGCGACTATCTCTTCCCCGCATCGGGCTTCCAGTCGGCCCAGTTCAGGTTGGTGGAGAACAAGCTCGGGCTTCGCCCCGACGACAGGATGAAGCTGGGTGGCGCCCCATATACCTCGCGCTTCGACCCGGACGATATGGAATCGGTGGCGGCCAGCGAGCAGGAGCCTTCGATGTTCGACCTGGTCGAGCGGTGGCTGGAGCGAACCCCGTTCCTCGATCACAAGGACTTCTCGTTCTGGGAGGCCTTCCAGAAAGCCGTGAAGGAGCGGTTGGAGGCCGACCGGGACGTGGTCGAATCCAACCCGAGATTGACCGCCGAGGAAAAGACAGCACAGCTCAAGGATTTCGAGACGACGATGGAGCAGTACGAGGCCCTGTTCGATCCGGACAAGCACGCCGAGCAACAGGCCGCCGGAAAGCGCCGTCTCTCCCACCGAGCCTTTCAGGCGGCACTCTTCATCACCCTGTACCGAGACCAACCCGCATTGCAGGGAGCATTCCGGCTCCTCGAGCTGCTCATGGACATCGACGAAGGGTTTACCAGCTGGCGCTACCGCCATGCGCAGATGGTGTTGCGAATGATCGGACGGAGGATCGGGACCGGTGGCTCTGCCGGGGCGAAGTATCTGGAAAAGTCGGCGGAACGGAGCCGGATCTTCGGCGACCTCTACAACCTTTCCACGTTCCTCATCCCGAGGGCCGACCGACCCCCGCTGCCCGCGGGCATCATGGAATCGATGCGGTTCAAGTACGAGGGATGAACCTCAAGGCTCACTTCTCCCGATTCCTCGGCGCCACGCCGGATCGCCTTCACTTCGCGGCACATTCCCACCACCCCTGGCCCGATGTCTCGTTCGAGGCGCATCAGCGCGCCTGGCTCGATGCAGCCGAGATGATGGACGACAAGTGGGACCACGTATTCGGGGAGGTGATTCCCGACGCTCGCACCCGGGTAGCCGACGTGCTGGGTCTCGCCGACCCGGCGAGCATCACCTTCGGCCCCAACACTCATTCATTTCTCCTCAGGATCTTCTCATGCCTGGAGCCACCGGTCCGCGTCCTTTCCACCGACGCCGAGTTCCACTCCTTTACCCGCCAATCCCGGCGATGGGAGGAGGCCGGGTTAGCCATCGTGGACCGGATCCCCACCGAGCCATTCGACACATTCGGCGAGCGTTTCACCCGGGAGGCGAGGGCCGGGGTTCACGACTTGATCTATCTGAGCCAGGTCTTCTACGACTCCGGGTACACGCTCCCCGACCTCGACCAGATCGTCTCCTCGGTGCCGGAGAACCGGACCATCATCGTCATCGACGGGTACCACGCCTTCATGGCCCGGCCCATGAACCTGGGCGCCATCCAGGACCGGGTGTTCTTCCTCGCCGGCGGCTACAAGTACGCCATGTCCGGCGAGGGCGCCTGCTTTCTCCACTGTCCCCCCGGCTATGGGCCCCGCCCGCTCGATACCGGCTGGTACGCCGGCTTTGGCCAGCTCGAATCAGGTGTCAGCCAGACGATCGCCTACGGCGGCGACGGCTCACGGTTCTCCGGCGCCACCTTCGACCCGTCCGGGGTCTATCGAATGCGGGCTGTGCTCGGCTGGCTCGAGTCCGAAGGAGCCACACCGTCCCGTATCCACGAGCATGCCATCTCGCTTCAGGACAGATTTCTCGCCGGCGCGCCTGCTCTCGGCGACTTACTCGTGGGCGAGGGGGCCCGGCGCGGCAATTTCCTCAGCTTCCGGTCCGACCGTGCCGGCGACATCTACCAGCGGCTGCACGAGAGGGGAGTCGTCACCGATTTCCGGGGCGACCGGCTTCGCATCGGGTTCGGCGTCTATCAGGACGAGGAAGACGTCGACCGGCTGCTGGATGAGCTGGCGACCCTTT
>JBEVIF010000180.1:0-4664 GCA_040510795.1 Acidimicrobiia bacterium | reverse complement strand
TCTGCCTCGACCTCATCTACGACCGGCGTGCCGACGGATACGACCCGTTGGAGAAGCTCCTCGAGTTGTTCGCTGGGGTGGAGACAGTGGAGCGGTCGGAGAGCGATTACGAGGGGATGGAGGTGGGGGAGCGTCTGGCCAAGCGGATCATCGACGGCGACCAAAAGAACGTCATCTCAGACCTCGACGTCGCCTTGGGCGAAGGCACCACGCCGCTCGACATCATCAACAACTACCTCCTCGACGGGATGCGGACGGTGGGCGAGCTGTTCGCCAGCGGTGAGATGCAACTCCCGTTCGTCTTGAAGTCGGCCGAGACCATGAAGAAGGCGGTCGCCTACCTCGAGCCGATGATGGAAAAGGCCGAGGGCTCGACACGGGGCCGAATCGTGCTGGCCACCGTTTCCGGTGACGTCCACGACATCGGCAAGAACCTGGTCGACATCATCCTCACCAACAACGGGTACGAGGTGCACAACCTCGGCATCAAGATCGGTATCTCGGAGATGATCGCCAAGTTCGAGGAGACCTCAGCGGACGCCATCGGGATGAGTGGGCTGTTGGTGAAGAGCACGCTCATCATGCGAGACAACCTCGAGGAGTTGGAGCGACGTGGTCTCGGAAAGGTGCCTGTCCTTCTCGGCGGCGCCGCCTTGACCAGGAATTACGTCGAAGCAGATCTCCGATCGCGCTATCAGGGCCCGCTGTATTACGGCAAGAACGCCTTCGCCGGGCTCGAGGCAATGGGAAAGATCGTCGCCGGCGAACCGGCCCCCGAGCCGATTGCGGCCCGGCAGTATCACGAACGGGAAGCCGAGGGAGGTGTGATCCCGGCCCGGTCCCCGGACGTCAAACGGGACAACCAGATCTTCGTCCCGCCCTTCACCGGGTCGCGTGTGATTCGGGGCGTCTCGATCGACGAGATCGTCCCCTATCTCAACCTGACCGCCCTCTTCCGCAACCAATGGCAGTACCGGCCTGAGAAGGGTGAACGGGACCTCGATTTCAAGGAGCGGCTGGCGCCGTTGCTCCGCGAGCAGATCGCGCTGGCCCGGCACGACGACCTGCTCAACCCGAAGGTGGTCTACGGCTATTTCCCGGCGAATGGCGACGGCAACGACCTCGTCATCTGGGACGACGTGAGCGCCCAGAGGGAGTTGACCCGATTCAGCTTCCCCAGGCAGCGGGAGGATCCGTACATGTGCATAGCCGACTTCTACCGCCCAGTCGGCGAGGAGGTCGATTATGCCGCCTTCCACATCGTCACCATGGGTGACAAGGTCTCCGACCGGACCAAGGATTTGTTCGACCAGGATCGCTACACCGACTACCTGCTCCTCCACGGTCTGGGCGTGGAGATGGCGGAGGCCCTGGCCGAGCACTGGCATCACCGGATCCGGGAGGAGTGGGGGTTCGTCGACGAGGATGGGCCTTCGCTGCTCGGGTTGTTCCGTCAGCAATACCGGGGCGGGCGCTTCTCGTGGGGATACCCGGCCTGTCCCGACCTGGAGGACAACGAGAAGGTGGCCTATCTGCTCGGTGCCGACCGCATCGGGATCACCGTTGGCGAGGAGACCTTCTACCAGTACCAGCCAGAGCAGACCACGTCGGCGATCATCTGCCATCACCCCCAGGCGAAGTATTTCGTCGCCCGGAAACCGAGAGAGGATCGAGATGCTGACAAAGGCTGACGGCTGGCTCAGGATCGCCGAGATCAATCCGCCGGAGCTCCCCAACCTCCAGCATCGGAGTCTGTCCCCGTCGTGGAGCCATGTGCTGGTGACCGACAACGTCTTCGGACGGATCCGGGTTTCGCCGTATGCGTTCTCAGCCCGAATCACGCACGACACGCCGGACGTGCACCCCACCGTGGTGGTGTCGACCAGAGACCGAAACATCCTGGCCATTGAATCCGAGGTGAGAGGGGCCCTCGGCAACGGCGTCGACTCTTTCCTCGTCGTCATCGGCGACACCGTTCCCCATGTCGACCATCTCGCCCATCACTACGAGATCGTCGAGCACTTACGGGAGCTCCAGGAGAACCTGCCCGATTTCGAGGTGGGCATGCCCTCACGGTTCCGCGAATGGCAGTTCCGGAGGAGGATCGAGCTGGGCGCCCAGTTCTTCGTCACCGGGCCGATCCTCGACCCCGAGGTGATGGAGCGGCACTTGGGCCTGCTCAACCTGAAGCCGGAGGATCCTCCCGTCTTCGTGATGATCATCCCTCCGTTCAGCCCGTCCTGGGTCGAGCAGATGGAGGCGATCGGGTCGGTCCCATCAACCGATGGCCTCAAGGAGCGATTGGCCGACCTGACGCCCGAGGTGGGCCGAAAACTGGCATGGGAGCTGACTGCTGAGTTGGAGAAACGAGCCCAGGACGCGGGGGCGGCCGGGGTCATCCTCATGGGGCTCAAATTCGACTCGGTGGTTGGTGAGGCGGCAGACAACTGGCTGGACCGCGTGGACTGATCGCCGTCAGGGTGGGTCGGGGCCGGTCGAATACGTGTGTCCAAGTGGGCTGGTCCATTGGTAGTGGCCGGGTCTCGTCTGTTTCAGTTTCCATTCGCGGCGGTGGTGGTTGTTGTGGTGGTGGCGGCACAGTGGTCCTAGCTCTGTGCAGGTGGTGTGGCGGGCATCCGCCCATGGGACCTCGTGGTTGAGGTCGCACTGAGCCGAGTCGATGCGACAGCCGGGGTACACACAGGTCGGATTCCTGGTCTCGACGATCCTCTTCTGGGTGGTGGTGGGTCGCCTTCTGGTGGTGACCACACCGACCGGGTGCCCGTTGTCGTCGGTGGTGACGATCCGCCATTCGGAATCGGGTTGTTCGTCCACAATTCGACGGGCGACATCGGCGATGACCGGTCCCCATCCCGGTATTTCTCCGGGTTTGTCGTCGATTCCGGCCAGAGTGGTCATGTCCACTCTGACGTCGACCACTCCCCGGTCGGCGCCTTGGCTCTGATCTCGGTTTCTGCCGGTGAGAAGGTCTAAGAGGATGTCGGCTCGGATCGATGGGTCGTTTGTCACCTTTGGCCTTGAAGGACCGGGCTATCCGGTTGATCCTTCGCATCGCGGCATGGGCGTCGGCGGGGGGCAGGTCGAGACCGTGGAGGTTGGCGGTGCCGGCGTCGGTCATCTCGGATAAGACCCGTCGGTCTTTCAGTTTCTCCTCATACCGGTCCCGGGCCGAGGCCGGATCGATCGAGATGATCAACCGTTGGATCCGGGCACGGAGTTGCCCCGTGGTCTGGTCCGACGCCCGTTCCTGCGCGGCATCGCACACCCGGTGGGGTGTCTCCTGGGGGAGATGACAGGTCTGATCAGAGAGCACCCGAGCCTTGGCCAGGTCGATCAGACCATCGTGAAGGGCTTGCCACACACCGGGCAGACGTTCGCGGAGTTGAAAGGCGAGATCGGTGTGCATCTCCCCGGCCCGACGGGTCAGAGTCAGTGCTGCCTGGACTTCGGAGGCGGTGATATAGAACTCGTCCCGATGTTCGAAGCGGTCCAGGTCCGAGACCGCCTCGGAGACGGAATGGATGTCGGCGTACAACTCGGCTTGAAGATGAGATATCAGCCGGCTCCGAGCCTTCAACAATTCCACCCGGTCAAACCCAGACAGCCGATCCCGATCGACGCTGGACAAGACCACCGCCAGCAGCAAACCCGGTTGGATCGTTTCCAGATCTGCGGGCAGCCCGCGATCCTCGTCGGAATCTGCCTCCGATAGGTCCGCATCAAGAAGCTCGAGATCAGACGTCAGAATCTCGGTATCGAACATACGTTCGACACGACAGCGCAGCCAGGACAGATTCCATACCCTCGTCGAGTATTTTGACGAGAACGAGCTGATTTCGCCTAGCGGGCAACCTCCTGAGCCTGGCTCTGCCGGCAGACGTCGATCATCCGGAGGGCCAACTCTTGGTCGGCGTGGGAGCGGATGGATTCGATGTCGTGTTTCCCACCACACGGACATCGCCAGAGGTATCGCCTTTCATTACGGCCGAGGATCCAGCCGTTGTCGTAAAGGAGATGCAGCAGGTCACTTCGTCTCATTCTCCTGATCGGATCCGGGTTGCGGTGATTGGGATCGTGGGTTGTCACGAGGGTCACTCTCGCTGTGACCAAATCAACCCGTTGTTAAGTCCCAGGGACCGATGGTGACTCCCCGCAAGGGTCCAACGGCCCCTAAAGAAAAATCCGCGAAATCTCCGATAACCAATCATCATGGGGACGGAGCGCCTGTCCAGTCCAACAGCGCGGCGACGCGCGGTTGGGATCGCCATCGGGGCGACACTGATGCTCGTCGTCCTCGTCGTCGGTCTCACCTTCGCCAACTCAGTAGGCGCTGCGCGTGTGGCGGGGAACGCCTCCGACCTCCATTGGGCCAATGCCACCCTCGGCACTGGTGCCCTGACCCGAGCGGCAGTGGTCCAGGCCACCACCTTCTCGGAGCTCGCAGGCAGCGGGCTCGTCACAGAGGACGACCTGGCAGCTGCGATGGGCGAGGCCCACGATGCGCGTGAACGGCTGGCCGAGCTCCTCGATGCTTCAGGGTCGAGCGTCTCAACCGCGGCACTGACCCATTTCCTGGCCCGGATGGAGGAGGCTCTGGCTCACCTCGACAACGGCGACTTCAGCGCATCCAAAGCAATGCTGAT
>JBEVIF010000179.1:0-3823 GCA_040510795.1 Acidimicrobiia bacterium | reverse complement strand
CGATATGCCATGTGGTCCGGGGCTTCAGCTCGCAGACAGTTGCCCACGTCGACCACGAGCTCGACCCGAAGAGGGATATCGAGACGATCGAGACCGAGCTGGCCATCGCGGACCTCCAGACGATCGACAAGCGCCTGCCCCGCCTCGAGAAGGAGTCGACCATCGATCGGACTCTTGTGCCGCGGGTCGAGCTCCTCAGAGCCTTGCGGTCGGTGGTGGCGTCCGGGCGTGTGGTGAGCAGCGTCCCGTCGATGATGGCCCGGAGCCCTGAGTTCGCCGATCTGCATCTGCTGACGGCCAAACCTGTGATCTATCTGTTCAATGTGGACGAGGCCGGTCTTCGCGACGATGCCCTCCGGAGCCGTTTGTCCGATCTAGTGGCCCCATCCGAGTCGCTGTTCGTCGACGCCCAGATCGAGGCCGAGATGGGTGAGCTCGACGAGGAAGATCGACGGGAGCTCCTCGCCTCGGTGGGACAGGACGAGCCCGGGCTCAATGCGGTGATCCGGGCCGCCTATCGCACCCTGGGCTTGCAGAGCTTTCTCACCGCCGGCGAGAAGGAGGCTCGTGCCTGGACCATCCGGTCCGGGGTGACCGCCCCGGAGGCCGCCGGCGCCATCCACACCGACTTTCAGCGGGGTTTCATCGCCGCCGAGGTCGTGGCTTACCAGCCTCTGGTCGAGGCGGGCTCATGGGTGGCGGCCAAGGCAAAGGGTCTGGTCAGGACGGAGGGCAAGTCCTACGTGATGCGACCCGACGACGTGGTGGAGTTCCGTTTCAACGTGTGACTCCGGCCGGCCAATTACACTGGACTGGCCATCGACACCGAATGGGAGAGCCCCTGGTTGGCAGGGGCGCCGAAGGGGCAACTCCTCCCCGGAATCTCTCAGGCACTTGGACCGTTCGGTCGAGGCATCGCTGGAGTCGTCTGGAAATTGTCTGGAAATGACGACAGCGGGGGAGGGCATTGCAGCCTGAGGAGAGAGATGCCCAACCCCAACGAGCGGTTCGCCGACAGGCACATCGGTCCCCGGCCAGACGACATAGACAAGATACTGGCGACGATCGGCGCGGCCAGTCTCGACGACCTTGTGGCCGAGACCATCCCTGCCTCGATACTCGATACAGACCTCGACCTTCCGCCAGCCCTGTCCGAGGGGCAGACGATCGAGAGGTTGTCGGAGCTCGCATCCAAGAACGTGGTCATGACCTCATTGATCGGCTTGGGCTATCACGACACCATCACCCCACCGGTGATCCAGCGAAACGTGTTGGAGAGCCCGGCGTGGTACACCGCATACACCCCGTATCAACCCGAGATCTCCCAGGGTCGGCTCGAGGCCCTCCTCAATTTTCAAACGATGGTCTCCGATCTCACCGGTCTGGATGTCGCCAACGCCTCGCTGCTCGACGAAGCGACTGCCGCTGCCGAGGCCATGGCCATGTGCCGCCGTCTCGCCAAGAGCGATCGGTCGGTTTTCTACGTCGATGATGATTGCCATCTCCCGACAATCGAGGTGGTGAAGACCCGGGCCGCGGCGACCGGGGTCGAGGTCCGAATGCTGTCCGAGGGCTTCGAGGCAGATGCCGCGTTTGGCCTCCTACTCCAGTATCCGGGATCATCGGGTGACATCAGGGACCACCGTGCCCTGGTCGCCGAGGCCCGCAGTGCCGGAGCGCTGGTGGCCGTGTCCGCCGACCTGCTCGCCCTCACGTTGATCACACCACCGGGGGAGTGGGGCGCTGATATCGCGGTGGGCTCGGCTCAGCGTTTCGGTGTCCCCTTGGGATACGGCGGGCCCCACCCCGGGTTCATCGCCACCAGAGACGAGCACGTCCGCGGCCTCCCGGGCCGCCTCGTCGGCGTGTCCCATGACACGTCGGGTCGGGTCGCCTATCGGCTTGCCCTCCAAACAAGGGAGCAACACATACGGCGGGAGAAGGCCACCTCCAATGTGTGCACCGCGCAGGTCCTCCTGGCGGTCATAGCCGGGTTCTACGGCTGCTGGCACGGGCCGCTCGGCCTGAAGGAGATCGCAAAGGAGGTGCACCGGCTGACCTCATTGGCTGCCGCATCTCTCCGATCCGCCGGATATGAGGTGGTCAATGGGTCGTGGTTCGACACGGTCACCATTGCTACTCCGGGCAGGGCCGAGGAGTTGATGGGAGAGACCTTGAAAGGCGGGATCAATCTCGGGCGCGTGGACGAGGACCACGTGCGGATCGCCTTCGACGAGACCTCCACCGCGCAGACCGTCGAGCGGCTGCTCGACGCCTTTGGCGCCAGTGAGGCAAGCGTCTCCGACGACTCGATTCCGATCGACCTGGTCAGGCAATCCGAGTTCATGACACACCCGGTATTCAGCCTGCACCGGTCGGAGCACTCGATGCTCCGCTACTTGCGACGGCTTGCCGACCGCGACCTCGCCCTCGACCGAAGCATGATCCCGCTGGGGTCCTGCACCATGAAGCTCAACGCAACGACGGAGATGATCCCGATCACCTGGCCAGAGTTCTCCGCGATCCACCCGTATGCGCCTGAGGAGCAGGTGGCGGGTTATCTGGAGTTGATCGACGATCTCGCCGGCTACCTCTGCCGCATTACCGGCTACGACGCCGTGTCGCTGCAGCCCAACGCCGGCTCGCAGGGCGAGCTTGCCGGCTTGCTCGCCATCAGGGCCTATCAGGGCACGATTGGCGAAGGGCATCGGGATATATGCCTGATCCCGTCGTCGGCGCACGGAACCAACGCCGCCTCGGCGGTGATGGCGGGCATGAAGGTCGTGGTGGTCGCCACCGATAGTTCGGGGAACGTCGACCTGTCCGACCTGGAAGCCAAGGCGTCGGAGCATTCGGAGCGTCTGGCGGCGGCGATGATCACCTATCCCTCGACCCATGGTGTGTTCGAGGAAGGGGTGCGGCGGCTGATCGAGATCGTGCACCAACACGGTGGCCAGGTCTATGTCGATGGGGCGAATCTGAATGCAATGGTGGGGCTGTCCAAGCCGGCCGGCTTCGGGGCTGACGTGGGACATCTGAATCTCCACAAGACCTTCACCATCCCTCACGGGGGTGGTGGGCCGGGCGTAGGCCCGGTTGGGGTGAAGGCACATCTGGCCCCGTTCCTACCCAACCATCCGATGAGCCGGCGGGCAGGCCCGCCGACCGGAGTGGGGCCGATCTCGGGAGCGCCCTTCGGGTCGGCCGGGATCCTGCCCATCCCGTATGCCTATGTCCGCCTGATGGGGGCGGACGGCCTGCGAGCGGCGAGCAAGGTGGCGATCCTCTCGGCCAATTATCTGGCCCGACGCCTCGATCCCTATTTCCCGGTGCTTTACACCGGGACGAGTGGTCGCGTAGCCCATGAGTGCATCGTCGATGTGAGACCGATGACGCGGGCTGCAGGCGTGTCCGCGGAGGACATCGCAAAGCGTCTCGCCGACTACGGGTTTCATGCGCCCACGCTCTCTTTCCCGGTGCCCGGCACACTGATGATCGAGCCCACCGAGTCCGAGAGCCTCGAGGAGTTGGATCGATTCGTGGAGGCCATGATCGCCATTCACGGCGAAGTGGGGCGCATCGAGTCCGGGGAATGGAGCCCGGGGGACAACCCTCTTCACAACGCCCCTCATTCTGCCGAGCAGGTGGCGTCGGACGAATGGGACCATGTCTACTCGAGGGAGACCGCGGCGTTCCCCGTGGCCTCGCTCCGGGTCGACAAATACTGGCCACCCGTCGGCCATGTGGATGGTCCCGGTGCCAACCCCAAAAACTAATGAACATCCCCCCCCCACAACCCCAAGCCTTAATTATTGGATTAACA
>JBEVIF010000178.1:0-3246 GCA_040510795.1 Acidimicrobiia bacterium | reverse complement strand
GGCCGTGCTGCTCTGGGACATCAGGGGCAAGCCCGACCTCGATCGGATGCTGCGGATAATCGGCGAGCAAGGAGTCACCGGCTTCTGTGTCCCGCCGACTCTCTACCGAGGTTTCGTGCAACTGGACCTCGGGGTGTACGACTGGTCGAGCCTGCGACACTGCACCTCGGCCGGCGAGCCGCTCAACCCCGAGGTGATCGCGGTGTGGAAGGAGGCGACCGGGCTCACCATCTATGACGGCTATGGGCAGACCGAGACGGTCAACATCGTGGCCAACTACCCGGCGCTGCCGGTCAAGCCCGGGTCGATGGGGCGACCTGCGCCGGGGTTCGACGTCAGCACCGTCGATGACGACGGGATCGAGTTGCCTCCCGGTGAAGAGGGTCACATAGCCGTTCGGGTGGCGCCGGAGCGGCCGGTTGGGCTGTTCAAGGAGTACTGGCGAGACCCCGAACGGACCGCCGAAGTATTCCGCAACGGCTGGTATCTGACCGGCGACAGGGGGACGGTCGACGACGACGGTTATATCTGGTTCATCGGGCGGACCGATGACGTCATCATCTCGGCGGCCTATCGCATCGGGCCCTTCGAGGTCGAGTCGGCGCTGATCGAGCACCCGGCGGTGATGGAAGCGGCGGTCGTCGGCAAGCCAGACCTGGAGCGGGGCCAGATCGTCAAGGCATACCTGATCCTGGCTCCCGGCTGGGAGGAGAGTGACGAGCTCGTCGAGGAGCTCAAGGCTCATTGTCGCCGCGTCACCGCCCCCTACAAGTACCCGAGGGAGATCGAGTTCGTTTCCGATCTTCCCAAGACCGTCTCGGGGAAGATCAGACGGGTGGAGCTGCGCCAGCGGGATTGAGGCCGGCTTTCTCGCCGGGCACGACGGCTGAGCGGATCGCCACTCTCGGCGGGGAGCCACGGGGGACACCCGACTACGTCTCATCACACCGCAGTTGGGATGACTACGCATTGGGGAGGGCACCCACCACGGAGCACCTCGCCGCTCTCAATGTCGTCTACGACGGGGTGATCGCCAGCCACCGCCATGCCCAGGAGACGCTCTCCGAGCAAGATGCCGTGTCCAAGGACCTGATCATCGAACAACTCCGCCAGCTCGAGCTCTTCCAGTGGTTTGTCCGAGCTCACCTGGAGACGTCGTCCGGTGAATTGATCTCCGCTGGCGCCAAGACAGAGAAAGAGGCCGCTGAGCAAGCGGCTGCCCTGGAGTAGCTACGTCACTGCTCGACGGCGCGCCTGAGTCCATCGAGCGACTTGGCCAGCAGCCGAGAGACGTGCATCTGCGAGATGCCCACCAGGTCGGCGATCTCCGACTGGGTGAGACCGCGGTAGAACCTCAGGTAGAGGATGCGCCGCTCCCGCTCGGGGAGCGCGTGCAACGCCGGCGCGACCACCTGCCACCGCTCGGCCAGGGCGAGACGCTCGTCCTCGCCTCCGAGCAGATCCAATAATCTCGGGTGCTCCTCGTCGGACCCGGTAGGGGCGTCGAGCGACACGGCGCCAAATGCCTCACCTGCCTGGAGCGCCTCGATCACATCCTCCTCGCTCATATCGGTGGCCTTGGCGAGATCGGCCAAGTTTGGGGTCCTTCCTAGTTGCTGGCCCAGTTCGCTGCTGGCGCGGCTCACCTCCAGTGAGGCCTCTTTCAACCCTCGGGGGACACGGACCGACCAGACCCTGTCGCGCAGATGCCTCTTCAGCTCTCCGAGGATCGTCGCCGAGGCGAACGTGGAGAAGGTGGCGCCGTGGTCCGTGTCGAAGCGCTCCATCGCCTTTATCAAGCCAATCGATGCCACCTGCTCCAGATCCTCTACACCTTCGCCCCGCCCGACGAAACGACGAGCCAGGTGACGGGCGATCCCCGAATAGCGTTCGAAGAGCGCATCGCGCGCTGCCCGATCGGGGAGCGCGGCGAACAGCTCGGCCTCATCGAGGTCCCCCACTGCGGCAACGGTCGCGGTGTCGACTTCGAACCAGACCCTGCCCCCGGGTGGGCTTCCGATTCCCCACCGGTCGGATAGCAACTCCACCAACCGGAGACCCCAACCCGTCGAGAACTCCGACACGCCGGGGTCGATCCCCGGTCCCAGATCTGATACCTCAACCCGCACCCGGCCCGGCTGGCTGGTAACTGTCACCTCGATGTTCGCTGCCTCAGGCGGATGACCGTGGATCACGCTGTTGCTCACCAACTCCGAGACGAGGAGCAACACGTCGCTGCGGCGGGCGGGCGGGACACCGTCGATCAGGTGTGACACGGCCGCCCTTGCTTGGGCGGGGACCGCTACCGACGATTCGAACGAGACCACCATCGGATCACCGGACAGGATCCCGCCTTCCCGCACTCTCCAGCACGGTCAGGATCACCTCGCCGTTGGCCACCGAACACCCATCCACCAGGGCCTTGGCAATTTCCACCGGATCGAACAACTGATCGGGGCGAGGGGCCGCGGAAGGAAGCCGCACCACCAGCCCATCGCCGTCGAGGTCGGCGGTCACCTCGATGACCTCAGAACCAGCCTCGACAACCGCCGTCGCCAGTTCGGACACGGCCAGTTTCAGGTCGGCGACACCCTCGTCGTCACAGCCTGCTTGCCGAGCGAGACCCCCCACGAACAACCGGAGGGTCGCCACGTATCGGGGAGCACCCGGGACCGAGATACGTATTGGCCCCATGTTCGGCCCCCTCAGCTGACAGTGGCCTCTTCGACGGTGGCGAATACGGGGAAGGCCCCGTCCAGCCCAGTGATCTCTAGCAATCGGGTAACAGGACCATCCTGGGCGACGAGCGCCAAGTCGCCGTCCTCGGAGAGTCGCTGACGAGTGCTGATCACGAGACGAAGCCCCGTCGAGTCGATGAAGCTCACTCCGCTCAGATCGAGGACCACCCGTGAACCTTGCTTCAAGCAATCGTCGATCCGCTCCTCGAGCAAGCCGACGGTCGAGATGTCGACCTCGCCCTGGAGAGCCAGGATCGACCACGTGTGGTCGGACCGGGCCTCGATATCGAGAGTGGCACTCATCGCTGGATCCCGCACTAGGGGAGCCTCATCGTAGTATTGGTCGGGTGAGTGAAAAGGCGCCGGTAGTGCGGGTAGAAGTACCCGCTCAGGCATCGATGGTGCACCTGCTCCGTACCACCGCCGTGTCACTGGCGCCTCCCGCCACCGACGTCGACCGTCTTTCCGATTTGGCACTGGCGGTGAGCGAGGCGGCGGTCGAATTGCT